>NZ_FOIF01000020.1 GCF_900111575.1 Anaerobranca gottschalkii DSM 13577
TTCTAGGCCTTTTTATCTTATTTTTACTGATAAAGTCAAGATATATCTCAAATTTAAAAGTCAATAGCTAATTATTTTCCAAAATTTGCAAAGCTTGTTTTGCTAAATCTATAGATTCATCTAAATAAGCGTGGGCTCTAGCAAAGTGATGGCTACCGGTACTATTTTCTGCGAAAATAAAGTCCCACCTTATTTGTGCCCTACGATGTAAGTTTCGAACCTGTTCTAAAATATCATCTTCGATATTTCCTTCTTCAACCCTTACAGCCAATTTTTCAATTAAATCCACCAATAAATCCATAGCTTCTTTAGTTTTATCTTCTACCTCTTGTTGCTTACTATTTACCCAGTCAGCAATACTTTGTTCATCATGGTTTACATGACAACCTAGACAGGATTCTCTCGCTGTCTTTAAAGGACTGGTCCACCAGTGAGAAACATAAGTCTCCCCTTGATCATTTTCCATTTTAGGCATATGACAGGCATTGCAGTCCATTCCTAACCTATGATGGGGACTGTCCCTGTACATTTCATATTCAGGATGTTGAATTTTGATAAGGGGGGTACCAGTCCTAGGATGGACCCAATCGGCAAAGTTTTTCTCATCAAAATACCTTTCATAATCCTCTACCGTTAATCCGTATTTCCAAGGCAATACTATTGCTTTTGTATCAGGGTCTATATAATATTCTACATGACATTGGGCACAGTTTTTACTTCCCCGTTCTATTTCAAAGTCCAGTTGCTTAAAACCTATCTCTGCATGGGGAACAGTTATATGGAGTTCTCCAGGATTATTTCTATGACAGCTATAACAAGTAATAGGGTATTTTGCTTCATTGGCCATTTGAACAAAATCCATGGCAAATAAATCTTCTCCATATTTATTATATAATCTTTCGTAATCGGAACTTTTACAAGCTAAACAAGAGGCTCCTGGTTTAGGTCTTCCAATATTTATTACATCTTCTAAAGCATAGACATGGCCCCTGGCGGAAAAATATTCTTTACTAAAACCAAATCCTTCATAGAGGACAGATATTTGTGGATACTTTTTAATATAGTCAATTTGCTGTTCTCCACCAAATTCAGTATCCCCTTCATTGGAATTTCGAAGATATGATTGATAAATATCGGGATATTTATCCTGCCAATAAGCTGGATCTAAAATTTTACTGGGTTGAGGTTCCCTTTCTTGGGTCATAAATTGTCTAGTGAAGTTATACCCTACAAAAACTGCTACTAATATTAAAAAACTAATTAAAATGTATTTTTGTGTTTTCGTCACTTAAAATCACCTCAAGGTTATTTTTCCCAGATTCTATAAATAACTATGCAAACTAGGTAGTAAAATATTTACTCCCATATAAGTGAATAATACGCTAATAAATCCGAATATGGAAAACCAGGCCAGTGTCTTTCCATTAACCTTTTTATTGATTCTCACATGTAAAAATACTGCATAAATAATCCATGTAATTAATGACCAAGTTTCTTTAGGATCCCAAGCCCAATACCTAGTCCAGGCTTTTTGGGCCCATACCGCCCCAGATATGATAACAAGTGTGAGAAACAAAAACCCAAAGGTCACTGTTTTATAAATTAATGGCTCTATTTTTTCCTGTTTTGGTAAATAGTTTTTGATAAAAGTTCCTTCTTTTGTTCGATGTAAAACTAAATACAAAATCCCCAAACCAAAGGCTACTCCAAAGGCTCCATAGCTAAAAACCGCTGTAAATACATGATACAATAGCCACTTACTTTGCAATGCTGGCATTAAAGGGTTAATTTCTCTAGATAAAGTAGTAGCATATGTAGTTATAAGGAGGATAACTGGAAGGATAAATATGCCTAGTCCAGGATATTTGTAGTAAAGGGAAAAGACTAAAAAACAAAGGGAAATACCCCAAGCAAAACATAGGGAAAATTCAAATTGGTTAGCTAAGGGAGGTCTTCCTGCTACAATCCAACGGCTTAATATAGAAATTGTATGGAAAATCCATCCTAAACCTAATAAATTATATCCCCACTTTGCATAGGAGAGTTTTTGTAGTACTAAAAAGCCCAAATAAAAAGCTAAAGATAATGTGTATAGTATATAAGCTAAATTAAACGACACTCTTTCTAACATAATTTTCATCTCCTTTTAATAAATCTATTAATTTATCAATTAGCTGTTCTTCGTCTTTTGGGGAATATATATATATCAAGTAATTCCCATCCCTAAGTGGGCGAATTACCACTGATCTTGGGTTAACATAAAAAGAGAGGAATAAACCTAGAATCAATAACAGGGAGGCAAACCATACCCCAGGTAGGGTTGGATCACTGGTTATCTCTAAGACTGTATATCTCTCAGGTTGGCTGAAAACTATAGTGTTTCCCCTCCACCTTATTGGCTTATTAGGTTCTATAAAGTTCATTGATTCGATTTTATTTTTATAGATCAACTGATAAATAATTATTGGATTTTCTGCCAATGGACTATTATTTACAACATCAGGGCGAATATCTAGTACCCTGACTTTAGAATTCTCATCAATAAAATGAAAATCTTGTTGATACATTGGCCTTACTACCTTAGGCTCTCCACCAAAGGTTATGCTCATTTTAGTAGCCCAACCAGTGGCTACTTGATAAAACCTATAATTCTTATAATTCAAAGGATTATTGACGGAAACAGTTCCTGAAAATTCTTCTTCAGCATTTAAAATTTTAATATATGAATAATACTTATTTACAGAAAAATCATCTCTAAAATCTACAAGGAAATCTTCAATATATACTTGTAAATCTGTATTAAAAACTTCTATGGTTTCACCGGGTAAACCTGATATTTGGTAACTAAAACCATATATTTTCCCTAAAAAGTAAAATAATACAAGGGACAACACAGCCACATGGGTTATCCAAGAACCTAAAAAACCTATTTTTCCCTTTGTACTGTATAGCAAATTACCATCAGCTTTAAATTTTTTAAAACCTAAAACCCATAATTTTTCTTTAATAACCCCAAGTTCTAAGGGTGTTTTAATATGATTTTTTCCAATGAAATAAGATGTATTGCATTTTTTATAAATTTGGGGAAGTCTAATTATACTACATAGGAATAGATTTATTGTAAGGGCTGTAAACAACAGACTAAACCAACGGCTGTGATACATATCATGTAACTGAAAAAGTTCTATTACTGCAAAAGTTCGGGAATCATAGCGATGTTCATACCAATGTAAAGGCATTTGTTGTGGAATAAATGTACCGATAATCGATAAGATTCCTATTAGGATTAACAGTACCACCCCAGTTTTCATAGAATAGAATATCCTCAACTTTTTCATCAAATCACCTCAGTGTTAAATATTCCCAAAAATTATCTTTTTAAACACAAAAAAAGAGATTCACTGTTTTCACAATAAACCTCTTTTAAACTTATATTAATTCAAATATACAATTGTAACCTCTGTGTTTTCTAACGTTTAATACCCCATCTTCTAAAATAAGGTACTGTCCTTTAATCCCTAATAAATTAGATTCAATAATACTATTTTTATCTAAATCTATGGATTTCATTTTTTTCGGTTTAGCATGGGGATAAGTTATTTTTGTTATTTCCTTTCCTTCAATTAAAAATGGGCGAAATTCATCTTTAACGACATTTTTTATCAGTTCTAAGGAAGGAATTAACTCCCCTGTTTCTTCGCCATTTAACATTTTCCGCCAATCAGTTTTATCATTTAGATATTCTGATAGAAAATGTTCCAAAAGACCTGCTGTTTTTCTATCAGGTACCAAGGCAATAGGAATACCTTCCACCGCCCCTTGATCCATCCACCTTTTAGTTAAAGTTTTTTCCCTAGTAATCCCTACTTTAACTCCACTGCTTATAGCTAAATATACATAGTGTTTTGTAAAACAATAATTTTGGGCAAATTCCTGGTCTCTACAAGTCCCTTGATGAAAGTGGCATAAGTGGGGTTTTACAATACAAAGATCATTTTCCGCTAAATCTCTAAAACAAGGATAGCAATAACCTTGATTAAATGTCTTTTTTATTTCTCTCCCACAAGCTATACAGTTTTTTACTCCATTATAGCTAATTCTTACTCTTTTACCAATCCAAGGATTTAACGATATTTGCCCATCTCCAATGTTAATAGTATATTTCACAACCTCCCCTAATTGAGGTTCCATGCCATATAAAATTCCGTATTCCATTAACTTCACTCCTCCCATAACTTTATTATGCCTTATAATTCTATTTAGCACAAGGCTAAAAGCTAGTTGCAGTTAACTTATAAATGGTTTAAAATTTATTTAACCAAATTGCCATCAAATAACTAAACTAAATTAATCTGGAGGAAAGGGTTATGGTTAGACATTTTGCTGTAGCGGTATTTGTTGTTCATCAAGGTAAAGTTTTACTATTAAAACACAAAAAATTGAACATGTGGCTTCCACCTGGCGGACATCTAGAAGACAATGAAATTCCCGATGAAGGAGCAGTTAGGGAAGTTAAAGAAGAGACTGGTTTAGATATAATTTTGGTGGGTGAAAAAGGTTTAGACATTGATTATCCTAAGCAATTGATCCTCCCTAAAGGGATTCAACTAGAAAATATAAAGGATGACCATCAACATATAGATTTAGTATATTTTGCTAAGCTAAAGGGGAAGGACCAGTTCATCCCTAGTGAAGAAAGTGAAGAAATGGGCTGGTATTCAATAGAAAATCTCCCCCCAGATGTAAATTCTGAAATACGTTTGTGGTGTATCAAGGCTATTAAAGAATTAAGTGAATAATAAAAAGCAAGTTTATCCCAAAAGATTAAACTTGCTTTTTAAATTATTAGATTATTATTAGATTCGTATTAGATTACAGAAATATATCATTTAATAAGAGGGATTAAGCATTGTATTTTACTACTTTACCTGGATTTAATATATTTTTAGGATCAAAGGCTTTTTTAATACCTTTCATTATTTCCATGGTAATATCCCCTACCGATTCATCTAAGAAGCCGATTTTGGCATGGCCAATACCATGTTCACCGGAAACTTGCCCTTCAAGTTCAATGGCTTTTTCATACATTCTTTCCATTATCTCTTTAACTTTTGGTTTCCACTCTTCATCTGTTAAATTATCTTTACAAGCGTAAACATGTAAGTTTCCATCACCGGCATGACCAAACTGCCTGATCCTTACTCCAAACTCTTTTTCTAGCTGAGCACAGAATTTAACAAAATCTGCTACTCTATTTTTAGGAACTACTACATCACATTCGTCAAGACCTTGTGGAGTTGAACCTTTTATTGCCTCTAAAAATGCTCCCCTTGTTGACCAAATGGATTCATGGCGTTCTTGGGTATTAGAAATCAGGACATCAATTGCACCCTTTTCTAAACACAATTGAGCCACTTCATCATAGATTTCCTCAATTTCTTCTTTACTATTTCCATCAAAACTCAATAAGAGATAAGCATCTGCCGATTTATCTGGAAATTCCCTACCTAAATGTTCCTCAGCAGCTTCAATTACTTCCCTTTGCATAAATTCCACTGCCGTAGGAATTGAACGGGATCTTAAGATAAAGGGAACTGTTTCAATACATTTATCTAAACTTGGGAAAGGAACAAGGAGTGAAACAGCTTTTTTAGGTAATGGAAGTAATCTAACAATAATTTCTGTTACAATTCCTAAAGTTCCCTCGGAACCGATCATAATATCTTTAATACTGTATCCTGAGCTATTTTTAATAACTTTACCACCGGTTTCGATAATTTCACCATTAGGTAAAACAACAGTCATTCCCCTAACATAATCCCGGGTGACACCGTATTTAACAGCTCTCATACCCCCGGCATTAGTCATCACATTTCCCCCTAAAGTAGCACTTTTTTCACCGGGATCTGGTGGGTAGAAGAGATTTTTTTCTGTGACAGCCTTATTAAAATCCATAAGTAAAACCCCTGCTTGTACTTTAGCCATTAAGTTTTCTTCATCTATTTCTAAAATCTTATTCATTTTTAAAGTTGAAATCATAATTCCACCGTGGATAGCTACAGCTCCACCACATAAACCTGTACCGGAACCTCTAGGTGTTACAGGTATATTATTTTCATAAGCATATCTCATTATTTTAGAAACTTCTTCAGTAGTCAATACCTCCACTACTACCTCTGGCATGAATCTTCCATATTCTTGCATTTCATCATGGGAATAATCCTCATTGATATCTTCACCATAGTAAACTCTATCTTCAGAAGTAACACTGATTAGATAGTTTATATCTTGTGGTCTAATTTTTTGGTATTCCATCTTTTCTCCCTCCCTTGAATAATTAAACTGCTAATTCGGTAATATCTTCACCGTTTTTAATCATTTGAATAAGTTTTGGCACTACTTCG
Organism: Anaerobranca gottschalkii DSM 13577; assembly: GCF_900111575.1. Classification (NCBI taxonomy): domain Bacteria; kingdom Bacillati; phylum Bacillota; class Clostridia; order Eubacteriales; family Proteinivoracaceae; genus Anaerobranca; species Anaerobranca gottschalkii. The sequence goes on from NZ_FOIF01000020.1 coordinate 6,405, forward strand.
TAAAGATCTCCAACTATACCGTAATGGGCTACATTAAAGATTGGGGCATTAGGATCTTTATTGATGGCAAATACATTTTCCGCTCCCCCCATACCTGCGGTAAACTGTACTGCTCCTGAAACTCCTAAGGTAATCATCAGTTTTGGGCGAACTGTTCTACCTGATAAACCAATTTGTTGAGAATGGTTACCCCAACCAGCTTCTATTAAAGGACGGGTTACTGCAATTTGTCCTCCTAAAAGGTCTGCTAATTCCTGTACCATTGCCATATCTTTTTTCTCTTTTATACCTCTACCTGCTACAATTAATACATCAGCATCACTAATACTTGCCACCTTTTCCTTCTTAGCCACTTTAAGTACTTCAATTCTTGATTTTAATTTTTTAGGGTCTATTTCACAAACCTCCAAAGTTCCTGTAGGGTTTTTAACTTTTTCCGCTGCATCCATAACTTTATATCTCACTGTAGCCAATTGGGGTCTGTGGTTTGGTGTTACTATTTGAGCCATAATATTACCACCAAAAGCAGGTCTTATTTGGACTAAATCGGTATTTTCCTTCACATCAAGGACAGTACAATCTGCCGTAAGTCCTGTTCTAAACCTTGTAGCTATTCTAGGAGCTAAGGACCTACCTACTGAAGTTGCCCCTACTAAAATGATTGTTGGTTTTACTTTATTAATACAATCTTCAAAGGCCGCTGTATAAGAATCTACTCTAAAGTGTTCCAATTCTTTATAGTCATAAACAAATACTTTATCTACACCGTACTGGAGAAGTTTATCCCCTTGTTTGGTAATTTTATCTCCCAAAAATAGGGCATAAACAGGATGATTTATTTTCGCAGCCAGTTCCCTAGCTTTCCCTATCAGTTCATATGTTACAGGATGGATATTCCCCTCCACATGTTCTACATAAACCATTATACCTTTCCAATCATCTTTATTTATTTCAGGTCTAACTTCATCTACAATCCCCATTGCTTCTAAGGGACATTTTTTAATACAAATTTTACACATTTTACAGGCAGCATCTATGACAATTTTCCCTTCTTCAACACTAATAGCATTAAAGGGACAAGCCTCTATACAAACTTCACAAAGGGTACACTTATTATGATTTACCACTAATGCCATAATCCCCATCCTCTCCTTAAATAAATTTTAACTCTTTAAGTTTAGTAAACATCTGATTAGATAGTTCTTCACCAGTACCTTCCCAAATAACTTTTTCTCCATTACTTTCAGGGTTGAATATCCTTTCTACTTGGGTAGGTGAACCACTTAAACCATATCTATTGGGGTCTTGATCAAAGAAATCGGCAAAAGTTTTCATTATAACCGGTTTATCTTTAGTTGCCAGTTTCTTTCTATAAGAAGGTAGTCGAGGTTGGAAAATCCCTTTTTCAACAGTGATCAAGCAGGGATATTGCATTTTTACTGTCTCCACAGTATCTGCCATATCCATTTCAACAATAATACCTTGATTATCAGCTTCTATGATTTTTGTTACCCAAGCGACATGGGGCATGTTGAGATATTCTGCTATTGCAGGACCTACTTGGGCAGTATCCCCATCAGTAGTTTGTTTACCACAGATTATTAAATCTGGTTCTCCAATAGATTTAATACCTTGGGATATAGTATAAGATGTTGCTAAAACATCGGCTCCAGCAAACTTACGGTCAGAAAGGATATAGCCATGGTCAACTCCCATCATATAAGCTTCTTTTATTACACTTTCAGCCTGAGGTGGTCCCATGGTAATTACAGTAACTTCTGCCCCCAGTTGTTCTTTTAATTTAAGGGCTGTTTCTAAGGCATAAAGGTCATATGGATTCATTTTTGATTCTACTCCATCCCTGATCAAAACACCATTTTCATCAACGGCAACATTAGATGATTCAGGAACCTGCTTAACACATACAAAAATCTTCATTATTTCTCCTCCCCATGTTTTTACTTTATTTAAAAGTTATTTAACTATAACTGAAACACCGTCGGGAATTACAGTTATTGAAGCATCTTTCCCTTTGATTTGAAAAGCTTTTTCTAAAGCTTCTGTAACAGTATAGGCATGCTTTATATGCATATCTTCAATCATTTTTTTATCACACTGGTCTGTCACTATAAACACTGTATGTTTTTCCAATATTCTAGCTAGAATCTGAAATTCCCATTGATCTGGGATTGTCTCATTTTGGGGAATTTGTAATACCTTTTCAGTAACTTCCCTAGGACATGAAGCATTGGCCATATACTGATAAAAGGATTCACCACCATGGCCATCATTACATGCAGAAAGAATAATTATTACTCCCCCTTCCTTACATGATGCCTCTGCCGCTGTCATCCCCTTTACAGTTTGATAAATATTTTGATCTAATGGATATCCCCCATTAGATGTAATTACAATATCAGCTGGTACTTTTTCCACAACTGCTAGATCCTTTACGAATTGACAACCTTTTTCATGGGCTTTTTGCGGATGTCCCGAAACAGCATGAATAATCTTTTTCTGGGCATCAATTACTACATTTAATATAAATTTAAGACCAACTTTTTCTGCAGCAAAAACCATATCTTTATGAATAGGGTTGTTTTCCAGCACCCCAGTTCTAGCAAAGGGGCTAGCTATAAACTTTGAACAATGATTGGCAAGTACAGTTTTTTCCCCTGCGATACCTGGAAGTACACTTTTCCTTCCCCCAGAAAAACCTGCGAAAAAGTGAGGTTCAATAAAACCTTCAGAGATGAGGAGCTCTGTTTCTACCGCCAATTTGTTTAACCACAGTTCACCACCAGATGGTAAAATTCCCACAAATGCCATCTTTTCTTGATCCCAACAAACATGATTTACTATTTTTTCTTTTTTAACGATCTCTTCCCCAAATTTTTTAATCATCTCATCATGGGTAGTAGCCCGATGAAAACCGGTTGCAATCAATATTGTGATATCGATATCAGGATTAACCTTCCGAATTCTTCTAAGTAAGATAGGTAAAGTAATTTTACTGGGAACAGGTCTAGTATGGTCACTGGTAATAATCACCATATTCTTTTTACCTTTAACTAACTCTTCTAAACTGGGACTACCGATAGGATTATCTAAAGCTTTCTCTACAATTTCTGTTTCTGTTAGCTCTGGGACAAAGTGATGGGCTTTTGATTCTAACACCCCTGCAAAATTTTCTTCTGGAATATCGACCTCCACAAAAGTAGTTGAATAAGGTATTTTGAATTTAGGCATAAAATTCCTCCTTTATAGTATCTAATACCCTTTATTAAGTCTGATGGTCAGACCAGTTACCTTAAAAAAAATTTGTTTAAAAACTAGATAATCTTTTTTGCTCTTGTTCTATTATACATTTATTTACATAGTCTAAATGACTCTTCATTCTCTCCGATGCTAATTCAGGATCCCCTTTAGCAATAGCTGCAAAAATCCCTTTATGTTGTTCGATTAATATTTCTTGGTTTTTAGGATCCATTAAAATTTTACTTCTAGTATATTTGATTGAGATATCTATAAGATCTGAAATTGAATTTAAAATATTATAAAGCAAGCGATTTCCTGTTATTTGAGCTATTGTATAGTGGAATTTTTTATCTAATTTGATATTTAAATCTTCATCTTTACGATTTTCCTCGAGATCTTTAACAACATTTTGTAACATCAAGATCTGCTCAGTAGTGGCATTTTTTGCTGCCATAGCAGCACTACTTACTTCTAAAATTGTTCTAAACTCTAAAATTTCTTTAGGAGACTGTTCTTCTAACAAAAACAAAGTTGATAAAGGCTCTAAAAAATTATTATCTAATTTTTCTTTAATAAAGTTTCCTTCACCATGCCTACTTTCTATTAAACCAATAATTTGTAAAGCACTTAAAGCTTCTCTGATAGATGCTCTACTTACTTGCAACTGCTCCACTAATTCCCGTTCTGAAGGAAGTTTATCTCCCCTTTTTAGTTTACCTTCAATTATCATATTTTTAATTTGCTCTATAACCAGTTCATAAACCTTTACATCTTTTATAGGGTGAAACATCTACTTCCCCCTCCATTCTCTTTAAATCTTATAGAAGATAAAATTATTCCTATAAATTTAATTTTATATTAAATGGAGGGGATTGTAAATGTTAATAGCTATTTTTTTCTAGAAAATTCCTAAATTTAAAATATATATGGTTACAAAACCAACAATACCTACTAGTAACGCATAAATAAAGGAGGGAATTGCATTTCTTCTTATAATCTTACCTTCTACCCCTAAGATTCCTACAGTGGTACAAGCGGCCACAACATTATGAACACAAATCATATTACCGATAGCTCCACCCACTGTCTGGAGCCCTAAAATTATTGTCCTTGAAACTCCCAAACTTTCTGCCACTCCGTATTGGAAGGAACCAAATAAAATATTAGATACTGTATTACTTCCAGACATGAAAGAACCTAAAATCCCAATGAAAGGTGAAAATATTGGCCAAGCACCTTGGAAGATATTAGATGCTGCGGTGGACATTGTTAACATCATGCCATCAATTCCTGCTTCATTTACCTGGGAGAACCTCATAACCTGAACTAAAGCTACGGCAAAAGCTAAAGCTATTGAGGCTGGTAATACTTGTTTAAAGGAATTTTTCCATGCAACAGATACCCTTTCCTTATCCATCTTGTGTAAAAATATTGTCAGTATTGCCACTAAAATAAAGGGTACTGTTCCCGGTAAATACAAATATTCTAAAGAATAATTTAATGAAGTCCCTAAAATACCATTCCACCCTATTTTAAAACCTTGTAAGTATCCCTTTACCGGTAAATTAGGCAAGCGGGTAATTACTAAAATTAAAGCAATAATAGCGTAGGGAAGCCAAGCTAACCATAAAGGCATTAGTTTTTCTCCACTATCGGTTTTAACAACCTCTTCTTTAACTTTACTTTTCCAATCTTCTTCCCATTCATCTTGAGGAGGAAAATCCCAAACATCCTTTGGAACTAAAAAGTTTCCTTTAACTGCAAGAATAACTAAAATCATTCCAACTCCCGCACCTACTAGTGAAGGAATTTCAATACCAAAGATAATTGCAACTAGTAAATAAGGTACTGTAAAGGCTAAACCTGCAAAGATGGCAAAGGGGGCAGCCTTTAGGGCAGGTTTAATACTTTTTTCTTTTCCGAAGAACTTAGTTAACATACATAAGGCAAGTAATGGCAAAAAAGTACCTACAATAGCATGGGGAATAGCTGACCAAATCCCTACATTTTTAATAAAGGCATCTAAAGTAAGGTCAGCTCCCGCTAAAGCTTCAACACTTACCATATTTCTGTAAGCATTAACAGGAGTTCCCACTGCACCAAAGGAAACTGGAGTACTATTGCCAATTAGGGCGACCATAGCAGCAGCTAATGGTGGAAAACCTAGTGCTACTAACAGTGGTGCCGCTAAAGCTGCTGGTGTACCAAAGCCTGCAGCTCCTTCGATAAATGCTGAAAATAACCAGGCTATAAGGATTACCTGAATTCTTCTATCTGGTGAAATTCCATGAAAACCTTTGTTAATAGCTTTTATTGCCCCACTATTTTTTAAGGTATTCATCATCAAAATTGCACCAAAAACAATTATTAAAATATTAAATGCAGATAAAGCTCCAAAAATACTGGCTCCAGCAATCCATTGAAAACTCATCTTCCAAACCGATGCTGCTAAAATCACAGCAATTGCCCAACTAATGGGCATAACTTTTTTTGCCGGCATATTGTACTTTGTCATAAGAACAATTGTTACTAGAATAGGTAAAACAGCCAATAAAGCCAACATCAAATCAACACTCCCTTTTTTATTAGATTTTCCCCCTTTATTTTATCTGTGCATTAAGCACAAACTATTATCTTAAACAATGATATGTAATGGCACCTCAGATGGTCTGACCACCTTACAACTTAATTGTAAGGCTGATTTTTCGAAATGTCAAGAAAATTCTGTATTAAATGAACGTTTTCACATTCACAACCCCTAGATTGACTTTTATTTTTTTCTTATTATTACCGGTAAAACAAGCTTTCTAGAATAAAATATAAATTCAAAAATTTTTTATTACTGTTATTTGTTAAAATATTAAAGGAGTTGGCTTGTAAACAAAAAGTAAATTATCATTTGAAGTTATGTTAATTTTATATATAAATGGTATTATAAAGTTAGTAGCCTTAATCAAAGGAGGTAGTTTAGATGGAAAAGATCTTAATTGTCGATGATGATCCTAACATTTGTGAAGTTGTCAAATTATACCTAAATAACGAAGGATACAAAACAACCATCGCTCATGATGGTAAATCTGCTATAGATAATTTTCGTGATCAAAAACCTGATTTAATAATTCTTGATATAATGCTTCCTATACTTAATGGGTATGAAGTATTAAAGGAAATTCGAAAAGAAAGTGATATCCCAATCATTATGTTGACAGCAAAGGATGATGTAATTGATAAAGTAGTAGGATTTGAAATAGGTGCCGATGATTATGTAGTTAAGCCCTTTGAACCTAGGGAGTTAGTAGCAAGGGTAAAAGCAGCTATCCGTAGAGCTACTTTAATTAAATCATCTATTGATAATAAGGATAAAGATGAAAAAATCATCAGTTATCCAGATTTAGTTATCAATCTTTCCTCTTATTTAGTTAGTTATTACGGTAAAAACATTGAGCTTTCACCAAAGGAAATTGAACTTTTATTTTTCTTGGCCTCTCATCCAAACAAAGTTTTTACTAGGGAGTATTTATTAGAAAAAATTTGGGATTATAATTATCCGGGGAATTCCAGAACAGTAGATGAACATATTAAAAGACTAAGAAAAAAAATTCCCGATCACAAAAATTGGGCAATTACCACCGTTTGGGGGGTTGGTTATAAGTTTGAGGTGAAGATTTAATGCTAAAAAGAAGGAGCCTTTTTGCAAAACTGTTAATTATTTATACAATGGTGCTAGTCCTTATTTTGTTTGCTATTTCTGTAGTTTTACGGATTTCCTTTCAAAGGTTATATTATTTAGATGAGTTTAGAAGGTTAGAAAATACCGCTAAAGAAATTTCTGATATTTTTATACAGTATCAGGAAGGACAAATCAGTTATTTAGAATTTGGAATAGCCGTAAGGACCTTTTCTCAAGCTACCAATGCCATTGTCCTCATAACAGACTTAGAAGGAAGAATACTATTTAATTCATCTATGATTATGATGGGAGGAAGACATCACCTAGGACAACGGACTTACTTAAAAGAAACTTTTATGCCCCAACTAAATAAAGCTGCATCGGGATGTAATGTCAGAGAATTATCAATTTCCACCGAAACATCGGAAAGGGCATTAAACCTTTTCACACCTTTAATAAAAGATAATAAAACTCTAGGAATTATTATTATAAGTCAACCAGTTCAAGATATTACCGGTATAGTCAAGAGGGTTAATGGACTAATTTGGTTTGTTGGACTTACAGGTAGTTTAGTTACTGTTTTTGCTTCTTTTATACTTTCTAAAAGGTTTACAAAACCAATTATCCAACTAAATAATGCTGCTTTATCTATGGCTTCTGGCCGTTTTGTACCAGTCCATGTTAAAACAGATGATGAACTAGAACAACTGGCAAATTCCTTTAATTACATGGGAGAGCAATTGGCAAAACAAGATGAAAATCACCGCCAGTTTTTATCCACTGTTTCCCATGAACTTAGAACACCATTAACATCTACTTTAGGTTTTATTCAAGGTATGATAGATGGAATTATCACTGCTGAACAACAAGAGCATTATTTAAAAATTACCGTCAATGAAATTAAGAGAATGATCAATTTAACCAATGACCTTTTAGATTTAGAGAGGATTAAACAAGGACATATTCAACTTCACCGCAATCCCTTTAATCTATCCCAATTGATGGAAGAGTGTATCCAACAACTTACTCCCCTTTATGAAGATAAGGGCGTCAAAGTAACCTTCTCTTCCCCACAACAGTTAAATTTTGTTGGAGATAGAGATCGATTAAAACAAGTTTTTGTCAACCTTTTAGATAATGCCATCAGATATGCTAACAAAAGGGTAGAAATAGAAATGACTTCTAAAACTAAAGCTTTAGAAGTCACTATTAAGGACGATGGCCCAGGGATTTCTGAAGAAGACCTCCCTTATATTTTCCAAAGGTTTTATAAAGGGGATAAATCCCGTTCTACTAAAAAAGGTGGAGCTGGTCTAGGGTTGGCTATCGCTAAACACTTAATTCAGTTACACGGAGGGGATATTTATGTAATTCCCTCTGATTTAGGGGCTGTATTTAAAGTTATTTTACCTAAAAATTAAAGAGGAGCAAATAAGCTCCTCTCAGTTTGTAGACAAAGTCATTTTTTAAAGGCTGTGGTAATTAAACATTCTAACAAAGTCTCCGTCGAGATTTAAGGCTTCTATCTAAAAGGAAGAAGGGTACCGCTCTAATTCGCCGTCCATGGCTCAATAGAGCTTTCGGAACGTCCTGTTCCTCACCCCTTCTTCCTTTTATCTAATCAGCTCTTAAATCTACCTCCTCGACTTAATCGTATCTTTGTTTAATTACCACAGCTGATGATGACTTTGTTATAGTTTGTCTTCAGTCTGAGAGGAGCAAATAAGCTCCTCTTTAGCCTTTATAAGCACATTTACCATTTACAAAGGTATATAAACATTTAGCGGTGAAGTTAAAGGGGTGTTTATCATAAACGGCAATATCTGCATCCTTACCTTCTTCTAAAGAACCTAATCTATGTTCTAAACCTAAAGTTTTGGCTGGATTTATTGTAATCATTTTTAATGCCTCATATTCATCTAACCCTTCCCTTACTGCTAATGCTGCTGCATGGATTAACTGATAGATTGGCAATACTGGATGATCTGTAGTTATAGATACTGTTAATCCAGCATCAGATAAGATCTTCAGTGACTTCAAAGTCTTGTTTTTAGTTTCAATTTTAGAAGGAACACCTAAGGATGGACCTACTACTAAAGGATAATTAAATTTTGCTACATAATCCACAATCAAATGGGCTTCACTGGCATGTTCAATAGACATTTCAAAATCAAACTCTTGGGCAATACGAATAGCTGTGGCTATATCATCTGCCCTATGGGCATGGATCCTTAAAGGCATTTCTTTATTTATTACCTTTAATATGTTTTCAAGTTTTAAATTCCTTTCTGGTTCTTTATCTCCATTTTCTTTTCCTTTATTTAACTTCCTTTGGTAATTGAGGGCTTCCACAAGGGCTTCCCGTAAGGTAGCCGCTGTACCCATTCTTGTAGATGGACACATTTTTTTACTATTATAAACCCGCTTAGGATTTTCCCCTAAGGCAGCTTTTAAACCGGCGTAATTTTTTACAACCCTCGATTCTATGATAATATTCTCTGACCAATTTTTTACTACCACTCCAACTCCACCTACCACATTACCACTTCCTGGTATTACAAAGGATGTGGTAATACCAGCTTTGATAGCATCGGTAAAACCGCTATCACTAGGGTTAATGGCATCTAAAGCAAAAAGATTTGCCGTATTAGGTGAAGTTAATTCATTACCGTCAGCCCCTTCAAAACCCATTCCCTGTTCATAAATCCCTAAATGGGTATGGGGATCGATAAATCCTGGAAATACTAAAGCTCCATTTAAATCGATGACTTCACAATCTTCTGGGATTGAAAAATCCCCAACTTTTGCAATTTTATCATCTTCTATTAACAAATTACCATAAAATGGCTCCCGATCTTTAATGGTATATAATAAACCATTAACTAAAGCTTTTTTTCTAGCGTTCATAAACAATCTCTCCATTGATTATCGTTTTTTCCACCACTGTTTTATAATCGAATAAATGACCACTTAAAATAATGATATCGGCATCTTTACCTACTTCTAGACTACCAACCCTATCAGCTACACCAATAATTTCCGCTGCATTTATTGTAATAGCTTTTAAAGCTTCTTCTTCAGGTAAGCCATCTTTATGGGCTAAAGCAGCACAGATTGGTAAATACTGTTGAGGAATAACAGGATGATCTGTCATAATTGCAAATTTAACTCCAGCTTCATATAGTATACGCCCTGTTTCAAAGGTTAAATTTTGTAACTCTATCTTAGGTTTTGCAGTAAGGGTTGGACCGATAATTACCGATACCCCTTTTTTACTTAAGTAATCAGCAATCAAATGACCTTCTGTACAGTGTTCAATGGTTATATTTACATCAAACTCCTCTGCTATTCTTAAAGCAGTAACGATATCATCTGCTCTATGGGCATGGGCCCTTAAAGGTATTTCTTTTTTCAATACCTTTACTAAACTTTCCATTTTTAAGTCCCTTTCTGGGGCTTTATCTTCATCTTTTTCTCCCTTTTCTAATTTTTTGAGGTAGTTTTGTGCTTTAATCAATTCTTCCCTCATAATGGCAGCAGTACCCATTCGGGTTGTAGGCATTTTCTTTTGAGAATTATATACCCTCTTAGGATTTTCCCCAAAGGCACATTTTAAACCAGATGGATTGAGAATAACCATTTCATCGATGATTTTACCATATGTTTTCATAGCTAAGGCTAAACCACCGATGACATTGGCACTTCCCGGTCCAGATACCACAGTGGTAATACCACCTTTATAGGCATCTACAAAGGCACTATCCATTGGATTGATAGCATCGATTGCCCTTAAATGGGGTGTTGATGGATTAGTCATTTCATTGCCATCAGCCCCTTCAAAACCCATTCCTTCTTCAAAGATTCCTATATGGGAATGGGCATCAATTATACCTGGCATGACCACTTTCCCAGCTGCATCTATTATCTCAGCTCCTTCTGGGATTTCTAAATCAGTTCCTATCCCTTTAATTTTTGTTCCTTCAACTAAAATAGTTCCCTTTTCTAACACTTCTCCTGCCATAGTATAAATTTTTCCATTAACAATTGCTAACATATTACCAACCTCCTTTTTTATACCTAATTCGACAAGATTTTAAAAAATCCTTTCGCTATTCGAAATTTCCATTAAATTATTATTAATTAGCTGAAGAAAATATGTCAAAGTTGGGAACCTTTTTCCTTTTTCTTTCGTCTAACAAACAACTAAAGGAAAAAAGGAGGTTTTTCAATGAAAAAAATTTTTATCACAACACTTTTATTTTTAATGATCCTTTCCACATCAGCATTTGCCATGTTAAGGGTAGTAGATTCCCAAACTGAAGCTAGATATCTTACCATTGTTCAAGAAGAATATGGAAAAGATATGAAGTTTATTGAAGGTTGGATTAAGGAGTTTTACCATTTAGAAAAAGAAGTTTATGTAATGTTCTTTATAACTGAAAAGGAAAAAATTATGGTATACCTGGACATGGAAACAGAAGGGATAATTTCTGAAGAAAAATTTAATGAAATGGTCGCTGAAGAAGAAAAAGCTAATAAAGATAATCCTATCTTTACTATTACTGCTTTAAAAGGGACAAATGACCCTGATGCTCCAACAAGCAGTGATGATGAAGAACAAGTACCTGATGGAGATGTAAAGATTACCGGTAAAGATGGTAGCATTGAAGTTGATTTAGTAGCAACAGGTGAAAGGGTTAGTGAAAGTAATACTAAAAATTTAGCATTAACTACTATTGGTATTGGTGCTTTAACTGGAGCATTGGTTGTACTTAAACTAAAGAAAAAATAACTCTATAAAGATTAAGGACTAGGGGAAACATCCTAGTCCTTAATCTTTATTATATTTTCTTAGTTCTTACAAAAACATTTTTGTTTTACAAACCTAGGTAACCAGATTAACCCATAAATTATTACTCCAAAAATTAGTGCATTTATTAAACCACCTAGGAAAAATTCAAAACCGAATTCTGTAACTTTATTTAAGGTAAAAAATCTAGAAGGAGTTTCTTTAATTATTTCTAAGTTATCTATAGTTTCTTGAATAGATTCTTGAATTTGTTTTTCAATTTCTGGTGCGGTAAACCAGCGACCTACCAACAACCTACCTGTTACCATATTTAATGAGTAGAGAATTGGAATGAAAATTCCGGTACCTAAATTTACCGTTATAGCAGCTATACCACTACCCTTAAACAATTTTGCAGTAAAGACTGAGATAAAAGGCCCTATCCCTAAAGAAGGGATAAAATTCCATCCTAATCCTACCGCTGCCCCTAAACCAATGGCATGGGGGGTATCCTTTATATTACTTACTTTTTTCCAAACTTCATTAGTTTTCCCCAAAATTTCTCTTAGCATATAATCACCCTTTATTATGACTGCAGTTTTTATTATAGCAGTTTTAAGGGGATTAGCACAATACTATTCAACTATTTTTTCTGGAATTTTAAGATTATCCCTTTCCTCAATATATAGATTATATTCAAAGCCTAGTTCCTTAAGTTCGTGTTTTCTAGCTAAAGCCTGTGCCTTTGATTCGTATAAACCTTCTTCAATGAAAAGCATTCCTGATACATCCCCTAACATTCTAGCATTTTCACTGAAATATTCAAATTTCAATATGCTTTCTATATGCCCAACTTCTTCATGGAATGGATAAGAAGCAGTTCTTAAAGAATATAGAAGTTTAGTGGGGATCCTTTCTTCTTTTTCTTTGACAGAAATCACTATTTTATTCTCAGTTGATATTTCTTTTATTTGATAATCAACATCTTTTTTGAAGGTAATAATAAAGCGGAATAGCTGATCATCTAAAGTTATCAATGGGTAGAAATTATCAATTAACTGGTATTCAGTTAAATCCGGCAATTTATCCTTTCCAGTGAAACTTCTTGTACCTGAAAATTCAAGGAGCAACCCATTAGGATAGCTGATAGGAATAATTGTATAATTGTTAATTCCTTCTACCCCATCGAATTCTATAGTAAGCTCTTCCCATTGTCCTTTTTTTTCTACATCGAAATCTTTAATATCTTGGCCGTCTCCTAATTGCCCTCCTTCTATTTTACCTTGATGATTAAAAGTTAATATTTTAACTATCCTTTCTCCCCCTGGCATTTGACTTATGGCTTTAGCGAAGGTCGTAGAAATATTTACTCCTAAGATGAAAACTATCAATAGTGAAGCAACTAAAGAAATAGTTCCTAAATACAACTTATTTTTTCTTTTCTTCATCTCTCTTTTACCTTTCTTAATCCCTTGTTTTATTGCTAAATCTAGCTCTTTTGGTATTTCTATATTTTCGTATTGTTCTCTAAAGTTAATCAACTTTTTGCACCTCCCTAAAATTACTTCTAAGAATATTTAAAGCTTTATTTAGATGAGTTTTTATTGTCCCTACAGGTTTTTCTAAAATTTCCGCTACTTGGTTAATAGTAAAATCCTCAAAATACTTCAAAATTATTACTGATTTATACGGTTCTTTTAACTGATCAATGGCATTATACAAATCTAAATTATCTACTATATTATCTTCTATACTTAAATCTTCCCCCTCCTTTTCTATATGATAATTTTCATCAAAAAAACTTTCCCTTTCCTTTTTTTTACTAAAGTTTATAGCAGTATTAATTACAATTCTAGTTAACCAAGTATAAAAATACTCTGATTTTTTAACGGTCCCTATAGAAATATAGGCTTTACAGACAGCTTCACTTACTATATCTAAAGCATCTTCTTTATTTTTGACATAACTAAAAGCAATTTTATATATTTTATCCTTTTTCCACTCAATAAGCTGAGCAAAAGCTCTTTCATCACCTTTTTTCGCCTTATTTACTAGTACAATTACATCCAATTTCCTTCCTCCTTCCATAAATAGTTTTCTTTTTATATTTCCCTTTATACCAATTAGACAAAGAATACACTAAAAAGGTTTTGTTTTTTTAAAAAAGGTAATACTAAAAACAGTATATTTGAAACAACAAAAAGGGAGGAATTGCTATGAGTTTATTTTTAGGCCCCATTCATCATTGGTTATACAATAAAATAATTTTATTTGAAAGACTTGAAAAATATATTTTAGATGGATTAATTGCAGAAGTGGGAAAAGAAGCAGAAATACTCTATGGGGAGGCTTGTGATAGATATGGTCAACCTTTAGACCAAGAAAAAACTTTGGAAGAGATAATAGATCTAGATAATATTCATCAATGGCTTCAAGATAAAATTCAAAGGGCAGAACTGAGACATGGGTATTTCTTAAATAAATCCATCGAAAAATTTGGAGATTTAGCCTATGAAGTTGCATTGGAATATTATGCAAAACAAGGTAAGTATTGTGGAGAAAAATGTGAAGAGGAAGCAAGACCACAAAATGCCCAAGAACTCTATGACCAGTTAAACAATTATATTTTAGATGGTATGCCTTGTGATCATGTAAATCAAGTTCAAATCTCTGAGCCCGATTTAGTTCAATGGGAAGTAACCCAATGCCTACATATAGATTATTGGAATCAGGTCGGAATAGACCCAAATAAGATGTACAAGTTAAGGGAAACTTGGATTGATGCTTTCGTTGCTTATGCCAATAGTCATTATGAGTATCGTTTTACTAATGATAACGGCATTTTAAAACACGTCATACAAAAAGTGACCCAATAAAGGGTTACTTAAGACTGAAGACAAACTATAGACAAAGTCATCATCAGCAGTGGTAATTAAACAAAGATACGATTAAGTCGAGGAGATAGATTTAAGAGCTGATTAGATAAAAGGAAGAAGGGGTGAGGAACAGGACGTTCCGAAAGCTCTATTGAGCCATGGAAGGCGAATTAGAGCGGTACCCTTCTTCCTTTTAGATAGAAGCCTTAAATCTCGACGCAGAACTTTGTTAAAATGTTTAATTACCACAGCCTTTAAAAAATGACTTTGTCTACAAACTGAAGTGACCCAATAAAGGGTCACTTTTTACATTCCTCACATTGAACTTTACCATCTTCATACAAATAAGTTCCACCATTAGGGCAAGTTATTTTGTTTTTAAGATAGCCTTCTTTTACTAAGTAATCGATAAAATCTTCATTTTTTTCTAAACCTAAATTATTAACATCAAACTCACTTACCTTTTTTACAAATTTATATTGTTCGATGGCTGCTTCAATTATTAACCTACTACTAGCACATAGCTCTTCGTTTACTTTTTGGGAACCTATTCCGATATTAGGTACTGTTATGGCTAAGATTACCCCTAAAAGTGTTATAACCAACAGCACTTCTAATAAAGTAAAACCTTTTTGATTTTTAAACATAAATCTACCCCCTAGAAAAATATTGACCTTAGTTTCCTAAGGTCAGCTTAAAACAGGTTTGTCGTGAAACTTAGTATTAATTTTCAACCTTTTTTGACAAATTCCTGCTTTTTAATTAAATTTTTTTAATTTTTTATTATAGACCTCTGTATTTTAACCCTTCGATCACTCTCTCTAATGCCACCATATATGCAGCATCCCTCATGGAAACCCCTTTATT
This sequence comes from Anaerobranca gottschalkii DSM 13577, assembly GCF_900111575.1. NCBI lineage: Bacteria > Bacillati > Bacillota > Clostridia > Eubacteriales > Proteinivoracaceae > Anaerobranca > Anaerobranca gottschalkii. The sequence continues at coordinate 21,865 of NZ_FOIF01000020.1, forward strand.
TAGGTGCATAAAATACACTTTTTCAAAAGCATCTACCATAATTTTTTCTAACTTGTTATTAACTTCCTCTTCATCCCAGTAATAATTCATATTATTTTGTACCCATTCAAAGTAGGAAACTGTAACTCCCCCTGCACTAGCTAAAATATCTGGTATTACAAGTATTCCCCTTTGATGTAGTATTTCATCACCTTTAATTGTGGTAGGTCCATTGGCAGCTTCTGCTACAATTTTTCCTTTAACATTCCCTGCATTTATTTCTGTAATAACATTTTCTAAAGCTGCAGGTATTAGTACATCACAGTCTAATTCTAATAACTCTTCATTTGTCAGTTGTTGACCATTACCATAAATTACCGAACCTTTTTCCTTTTTAACCTCATTTAAAGCTACAGGATCTAGACCATCTTTGTTATATATACCACCTTTACTGTCACTCACTCCAATAATTTTTGCCCCTGCATTATACATCAGTTCTGCTAGATAGTATCCGGCATTGCCAAAACCTTGTATTACCACTTTAGCTTCTGTTATAGGGATAGCTAATTTTTTCAATCCTTCTTTAATAGTTATAAAACAGCCCCTAGCAGTTGCTTCATTTCTCCCTTTAGATCCCCCTAAAGTTAAGGGCTTTCCTGTAACAACACCGTAATCGGTATAACCCTTTACTCTGCTAAATTCATCGACCATCCAGGCCATTACCTGTTGATTTGTATAAACATCGGGAGCAGGTATATCTTTTTCATTGCCGATAATGGGAGCTATTGCCCTAGTAAATCCCCGGGTTATTTCTTCTAACTCCCTTGTTGATAGTTCTTTGGGATTACATTTAACTCCACCTTTACCCCCTCCAAAGGGTAATCCTACTACAGCACATTTCATCGTCATCCACATAGACAAAGCCTTTACTTCATCCATTGTCACATCAGGATGGAATCTAATTCCACCTTTGGCTGGTCCTAAAGTATCATCATGTTGTGAACGGTATCCAGTAAAAACTCGGACAGAACCGTCATCCATTTTTACGGGGAAGGAAACTTCCATTACCCTTTTGGGTTGTTTTAACACTTCATAAAATTTAGGATCAACCCCTAGTTTTTCACAAGCACTTTTAATTTGTTTTTGAGCTGTTTGAAAAACATTGTCTTTCACTAAAAACACTCCCTTACTTTCAATTTATTACCATAATATCACTTTAGCATATTGAAGTGCAAGAAATTTTAGTTTTTTCACCAAGATTATGGTAAAATATATTTTGAAACACGTTATGATAGGAGTTGTTACGATGTCAATAGTTGCCTATATTCAAGCTGATCTAGAAAAAAATCCTTTTCTAACAAAAGAAATTTTAAATAAAAATATAATTGAATATACTGTAGAAAAAGTTTTACAAATTCCAGCGATCAATGATATAACTATGGTTTTATATAATAATAAAGATAATCAAAGTTTAAGTTATCTAAGGGATAAATATTCTAAAGTCAAAATCTATTTTTCTAAAGAACTAAATGCTGGTAAAAGAATGATAGAAGCTTATCAAGACAGCAAACCTTCTGTTATTTTACGCTTTACCGGTGATCAGATTTTTTTAGATGTAGAAAGAACGAAGGAATTGATAGATAGATTTATAAATGATAATATCGATATCCTTTATCACAATCTAGATAATGGCTTGCTTCCGGAAATTTTAACTTATGATGCATTGGAAAAATGCCAAGTCCAAATCGGTAAATTCCATCGTTTTTTAAAATATCTTAATACCAATCCCCACAACCTTAATCTTAAAAAAGTAAAACATCCATGGGAAACACCTTTTTATCATTTTTTTGTCCGTACAGAAAGGGAATACTACATAGCTCAGGAAATCCTTAAGTATAACTTAGATTATACTAAATTGGATATCTACGGAAACATACTTTTTGGTGATACCGGAATATATGAAGAAGGCTGGTTCAAGAGTTTTTTAACAAAGAAATCTATCAATTACCAAGAAGAGCCTATACCTTGGATGACCTACCCTGCCATTGATTTCTTAGAAAAAAGGGTTAAAAAACACTTTAAAGTTTTTGAATTTGGTTGTGGATTTAGCACCCTTTGGTGGGCAAAAAAAGTAGACACCGTTGTGGCTTGTGAACACAATAGTGCCTGGGTCCAAGCTATTAAAGAAAACCTTCCAACAAATGCTAAAATTATCTATGTTGACATATCTAAAGAGGATTATCCAAATTCAATTTTAAAAACGGGGGAGAAGTATCACATAGTGGTTATTGATAGTAGAGATAGAATAGACTGTGCAAAGGTAGCAGTTAACTCTTTACTCCCCGATGGAATAATTATTTGGGATGATTCTCAACGAACTAAAGACGATGAAGGAAAAGAATATATTTTAGCCCAAGGTTTCAAAAAAATTGAGTTTACAGGGATGGGTCCAATAGTCAAAGACAAAAACGAAACAACGATATTTTATCGTGAAGGAAATTGTTTAGGTATTTAGTCCTATTGCATTAGGAACTCAATTTAATAAATTCTTCTATATCTTTAATGATCAATTCTAATGAAGATTTCCAAAACTCTTTACTTGTAACATCGATACCGATGACAGCCCCTACATCTTTGATATTCATCTTACCTGTAACAGCCAACAGTTGATCATATTTTGGAATGAAGTCTTTACCCTCCTTGAGATACTGGGCATATATACCTTTAGCAAATAATAAACCAAAGGCATAAGGGAAATTATAGAAGTTCCTTGCTGCATAGTAATAATGGGGTTTACATACCCACATATAAGGATGGAGATAATTGTGGTCTAAACCATCTCCGTAAGCCTCTTTTTGTGCTTCTAACATTATTTCTTTAAGTTCATTTACAGATAAATTATGATCTTCCCTACGTTTAAATAATTCTGTTTCAAATAGGTATCTAGAATAAATATCGACAATTACCTGCCCTGCATCGGATATCACAGTCTCTAGTATTGTCAATTTTTCTTCATCGGTAGCTTCCTTTAATGCAGCATTCATAACAATAGCTTCATTAAAGATAGAAGCAGTTTCCGCCAAAGGCATAGGATATGAGGTGTTTAATATACTTTCATCCTTTAAGCAATATCCATGATAGGCATGGCCTAATTCATGGGCTAAAGTGGTTACATCACTTAAACTACCGGAAAAATTAGTTAAAATCCTACTTTCCTTTATTGATTGAAGGTTACTGCAAAAAGCACCTCCCCTTTTACCTTCCCTAATTTCAGCATCTATCCACTTTTTCTCAAAGACCATATCGGTAAAATCCGCTAATTTATCACTAAAGGTTCTAAAATGTTTAACGATAAATTTTCTAGCTTCCTCAAAGGTAAATTCCATTTTAACTTCCCCTAAAGGAGCAAAAAGTTCATAAAATGGCAATCCTTCTTGATACCCTAATAACTTAGCTTTTTGACGATAATATTTATGAAAATTTGGTAAAGCTTCTTTAATTCCTTCTAACATGGCATCAAGGGTTTCTTGATCCATCCTAGAGTCTAAGAGAGTTTTTTCTAATGGGGAAGAATAACCTCTAAGTTTTGCTAATGTTATTACCTCCCCTTTAATCCCATTTAAACAAGCAGCAGAGGATTCTACTATTTTTTCATAACTTTTCAATTCAGCATAATAGGCAGCTTTCCGTACTTTAGGGTCTTTATCATGGGCCATATTTCTAACAACTGGTAATGGGAGCTGCTTCTTTTCTCCATTTACCTCCATATCTACTAGTAATGTGGAAGTCAGCTTATCTTGAAGTTTACTCCATCCTTGAGAACCGGTGTTAACCATTTTAGCAATGATAACTTCTGCTTCTTCTGATAACAGGTATTTTGTTTTTCTAGCGATTTCCTTTAAATAAAAGTTATGTTCTTTTAATAATGGAGAGGTTTCTATAACTTCTTCTAAATTTTCTAACCCTCCTATCCATTTTTCGATTTTCACTATAGATGAAGTAAGTTCTGTAGATTTAAATTGTAGTTTATCTAAATAAAATAATGCTTTTTCATCTTTAGTATTTACACTTAAGGATAAATGGCAAAATCCCATCAGTCTAGAAAAATTGGTGTAATATTCTTTGATTAAACCGATTACTTCTTCTAATTTCCTTTGTGGACTTTGATAATCACTCAAATTATCAGTAACCCAATTTTTCAGCATTTCCATTTGTTCATCAACAATGGCAAAGTCCCTTTGAAACTGTTCAGAATCAAAGGAAGAGTATAAAGATTCTAAACTCCACCGCATTATAATCTGCCTCCCTGTTAATTATTTCTGTATATGAATTATTCGATAATAAAATAATTATTCCTTTTTTTTGTTCATTAAAAATTTATTTATAATTTAAGGAGCCAAGTTTTGGCTCCTTTACCATTTATATAAAGCTGCTGCTACGGCAAAACCTACCCCTGAAGAAATAAAAATAACGTTATCCCCCTTCTTTATCTTCCCTTCCTTTAAAGCTATATCTAAAGCCATGGGAATACATGCTGAACCGGTATAACCGTATTTATCCATAATACAGGTGGTTTTTTCCATAGGCAAAGCTAAAATTCCCATTACTTCTTCTATTACCCACTTATTTATTTGGGTGAAAAAAATGTGATCTACATCTTGAATATCTAAAGAATTTTTCTCCAGTAAATCTTTAATCATCGGAGACCATAATTTAATGTTCCGATCAGGAGGCAGTGGCTTTAAAAACTGTAGTAAATGCTGTTTTTTTTCAATACTTTCATGGGTTATTGGGTACTTAGTTCCTCCCCCATAGATCCCTAAAAAGTCGTATTGAGTTCCATCGGCGATAAGTTTTGAATCAACAAAGCCCCTTTGTTCTGAAGTCCCAGATATTACCACAGCCCCGGCTCCATCGGCAAAAATAGGGAAAACATTGACATCGGTTTTATCAACATATTTAGTCATATTATAAACACCGATTAACAAGATATTGTTATAGCCACCTGACATTACCATCCGTGACGCCACATCTAAGCCGGTAACAAATCCGGCGCAAGAGGCGTTAATATCAAAAGTACCGGCATTAACAGCTTTTAAACGTCCCTGAACCACTGAAGAAGTGGCAGGACTTATATATTCCGGAGTATCTGTTGTAACAATGATTAGATCTAAATCTTCAGGTTTTAACTTAGCATCTGCTAAAGCCTTTTCCCCTGCTTTTGTAGCTAAATCTCCACTACTCTCATCATCCCCTGTAATATAACGTTGTTTTATTCCTAATTTTTCCTCTAAACTTGGTTTAAGGGGTTGATTTAGTAATTTTTCCATCTCTTCATTGGTAATTAAATTTTTAGGAACATACATCCCACTTCCAGTAATTACAGCTCTTCTCATCCTTATCTCTCCCCAATAATTAGATAAGCTTTAACTTTATTCCTTCTTCTAAGAGCTCATCCCTAAAATCTGGGTGAGCTATGTTAATCAACTTTTTCACCCTGTCCCTGACAGAAGTTCCCCTTAAAGCAGCTACTCCATATTCAGTAACTACAAAGTCCACATCATTGCGGGATAAGGAAACCACTGCCCCATGGGTTAATCTAGGGACTATTTTAGAAATTGTTTTTCTCCCTTCACTACCAGAAACTCTAATGTTAGCAGTTGAATAAAGGGCAATGATAGATTTTCCCATCTGTGAAAGTTGTGCCCCAATGGCGGTATCAGCTTGCCCTCCAGTGCCACTAAACTGCAGGTGGCCTATAGATTCTGAACAGCATTGACCAGTTAAATCTATTTCTAATGTTGTATTTATCGACACCATTTTATAATTTTTACCTATAACATAAGGATCATTAACCCACTTACCATTTAAGATCTGAACCCCTGGATTATCATCAATAAAATCATATAATTTCTTACTACCTAAAGCAAAGGTTGCGACCATTTTCTCAGGAAATAAAGTTTTTTTCCTACCAGTTATCACCCCTGCCTTAAATAAGTCTACCATTCCATCGGTAAACATTTCAGTATGGATTCCCAAGTCTTTTTTATTGACTAATTGAGAAGCAACAGCATTAGGTATTCCTCCGATCCCCAACTGAATAGTTGAACCATCTTCTACTAAATCAGCAATATACTTACCGATTATTTTATCTTTTTCGTCAGGCTCTCCATTGGGAAATTCCGGTACTGGATAATTAACCTCAACTATGTGGTCTATTTGGCTTATGTGTATTGTTGTATCACCAAAGGTTCGGGGGTAATTGGGATTGACTTCTAAAATTACCAAATCTGCCCCTTCAATAATTTCCCTTTCATAAGTAGCACTCAAAGATAAGGAAAGAAAACCATGTTTATCCATTGGCGAAGCTGTTCCCACAAATATATTACATTTCTTATATTGTACCCTTTTAGTTCCTGCAAAATGGAGGTGATTGGGTATAAAGGTCGCCCTTCCTTCACCATGGGCCGCTCTAAGTCCAGGGGTGTAAAACCAGCTTTCTAAAGAAAAACTTTTTTCATATCCCTTTTCTGAGAAAAAACGATAGTTATTCATCGGCAGACAACAAGTCACTGTAACATCACTAACTTTAGGAGCTATAGTATGAAGGTTACTTAAAAATTCCCTCGGCTCTGCCGCTGCCAAAGCGGTGATGATATGATCTCCCGATTTTACTTTATCTAGGGCTTCTTCTACAGTTATAACTTTCCTTTTATATTCTTCTATTATCTTCACTTCTATTACCTCCTCTACCAAACTAAACCACTGGTCCCCACCGGATTACATTTGCTGCCCAAGCATAGCCTATCCCAGCAGCTATCATAGAGATTATTGTCCCATCTTTTATTTTCCCCTGTTCTAAAGCTAGTTGTAAAGATAAAATTTGATCAATTTGCCCAATATGACCATAGTCTTTTAGATAAATAGATTGATCTTCATTAAGACCTAATAATTCTAAAAGATATTTATGCATAGAATATTTAAAATGCAGTACAGCCAAATAACCTAATTGTTCTCTTTTAATACCTGATTTCTCAAAGGCTTTATCGATACAATAAAGCCAATTTTTCATTGATACCTCATTTAACCTATCTTTCATATGCTGCTCGTCAAAGATTTTTAAAGATTTATAGGCTTTAGGCAAATTCTCTGCAGTAATGGGGTTTACTATACCACCAAATTCTACTCCTACATCTCGAGCTAAACTACCGTCGGTAATGATATGACTTTCTAACAATAGATTCTTTCCATAATTCTTTTTCAGGATTATAGCTCCAGCACCGGCAGCTAAGTTATACATCATTGATAAGGATTTATCGGTATAATCTATAAAGTCTCCGTTTCTATAGCCCCCTACTATCATAACACAATTTATATCTTTGTCAGCTAACATAATATCTTTAGCTATCTTCATTGCCGATACAGTGGAACAACATCTTTGCTGAACATCAATGGCCCAAGCCCTTTTAGCCCCGATTTGTTCTTGAATATAAATCCCAGAAGTAGTTAAAGGATATTCTTTCCATTCTTCACCGATACAAATAATTAAATCCAACTCTTCTGGATCAACCCCTGTATTTTCTAAGGCATTTAATGCTGCCCGTACCCCCATTTCCTGGGTTCCATCCCCTTCACCGGGGATAACCTTTTGTACTATCCCTAACTTCTCGATAATAGCCTCTTCTGTCCAAATCCCATTGGTCTCTTTTGCTATTTCCTTAGCTGTCATTCTCCCTTTTGGAATATATAAACCTGTTCCAACAATACCTACATGATCTTTCATCCTCTTCCCCTCCCCAAAAAGTTTGAAGGTACCCTTGCAACTTTCGCTGCAAGGGTGAAAAAATAAATAGGAGGTAATTTATTTTAAGAAATCAATAATAGCTTTATTAGTTTCTTCTGGCTGTTCCATAAAAAACACATGACCTGCTTTTTCAATAATTATCATTTTTGAGCAAGGTATTTTTTCTTTTAATAAGACTGCATTTTCCGGAGGAACTACCCTGTCCCCTTTACCTGCCAGTATTAAAGTTTCACTTTTTATCTTTTCCACTCTATTTTCAGCATTAAAACCTGCCCCTGCCATCAGTTGTCGTTGGTAAGCATATTTAGGTTGAGGATCCTTCATTTTCTCTTCCATGATTTTATTCAATACCTCTTCATTTAAGTTATCTTTATCTAACGCGGTAGCTATAGCTTCTTTTATTTCATCTAAGGAGGTGTAAACCCCTCCACCCTTTAACATAATTTGAAGAGTTTCCATTGGAATAGGAATACTATTAGGTCCCCCAAAAGAGGTAGAGCAAAGAATTAACTTATCTACCATATGGGGATATTTTAAAGCAAATTCTTGGGCTATAAATCCCCCCATAGATACACCCAATATATGGGCTTTTTCTATCCCCAATTTACTTAACAATTCCGCCAAGTCATCGGCAAACATTTCTATAGTGTATTCACAATCCGGTTTATCTGTTTCTCCTACCCCTCGGTTATCAAAAACTATCACTTGAAAGTGTTTTGCTAATTCATCGATTTGCTTATACCACATCCAAGTAGCATAACCTAATCCTTCTATGAGAACTAATGGTGTACCTTCACCATGGATTTCATAATACATTTGAATATCATTAACTTGTATTTTCGGCATAATATCACCCCTTTTATTACAAAAGCCCGAGAAAAATCCCAGGCTTTTTAGTTTTAGTATTCAATAAAATCAGTTACCAATTCAAAGGCATAAAATCCATTTTCTAAACGAATAACTCTACTCATTGCCATTTTAGTTACACCCTGACGAACCCCTGGTTTATAAGAGATTTCTGGAGCTAATCCTTCAGTGAATACCATCCTTTCCATTGCTTTAATGTAGCCTTCCCAAGTCAAGTCATCTCCAGCTTCCCTTAGTCCTGCCACAAAGGTTTCAGCCGCTACCCAACCAGCCATAGTATATGCATTGTAAGCACTACCATTTGGAAAATATTTTGCCATAGCCTCTTTTAATGGTTTTAAACTTTCCTCATTTACATCAAGCCATCCTAATACGTGGAGATTCAAAATGGCATTTGGTGCACCAGGAGAAGCTAATGCTAAAAAGGATGCATCGGCATTGGAATATGATGTTAACATAGGAATGTTGATTGAATGATCTTCAGCTTCTTTCAAAAAGTTAGTTACACCACCGGATAAAGCATAAATAATAATTAAGTCAGGTTGTATTTCGTTAATCCTTTGGATTTGTACTGAAAAATCTGTATCTGTTGCAGCAAAGGCTAGTTCAGCTTTTAGAATATCAGATTTTCCTAAACCTGCTAAACCATCTTTAAATCCTTTTAAGCCATCTCTTCCCACATCATCATTTTGATATAAAATTACTACTTTTTCAGCCTTAAATTTTTCTACTGCAAATTTAGCCTTTAATTTGCCTTCATACTGGTAGTTTGGTTGAACTGGGAAAAAATTGTCTCCAAGTTTAGTAAGCTCTGTAGCACCAGAACCAAAATAAACCGATGGGATACCAACTTCTTTAACTACATCGGCAGAAGCTAGAACACCGGGAGTACCCAATTGACCAACAATAGCAAAAACTTTTTCATCATAAATTAGTTTTTCTACCCCTTCTAAAGCTTTGACAGGGTTAAATTCATCATCAATATGGATCAATTGAATTTTTCTACCATTTACTCCCCCTTGATCATTGATCATTTTAAAATAAGCTTCCATCCCTTGTAAGTAAGGCTCCCCAATAAAAGCTAAAACTCCTTCCCTAACTGCAACTGTTCCTACCTTAATTGTATCTTCAGTAACTCCTTGGGCGTACTCTACTTCTTTTTTAGCAGTTGAGCAAGCTGTCAATAACAACACTAAGGCTAACAAAATTACTAATAGTTTACTCATTTTTCTCATCACATTTCCCCCTTTTTTCTATATAGTAATAAGCCTTTCGCTTATTAACTAACTTAATTGTTGAGCTTTAAATTAGAAAACTTAATGACCACCTAAATAGGCCTTTTTCACTTTATCATCATTTTTCAAATCTTCAGCTTTCCCTTGATGAACGATCTTTCCCGTTTCTAAAATATAGCCGTAATCGGCGATATTTAATGCTTGAACTGCATTTTGCTCTACTAGTAAAATTGTAGTCCCTTCTTCCTTTATTTGCTTGATAATTTGAAAGATATTTTTAACTATTAATGGTGCTAAACCTAGAGAAGGTTCATCAAGTAATAACAGTTTGGGTTTTGCCATCAAAGCCCTTCCTATAGCTAACATTTGCTGTTCCCCACCAGATAATGTTCCGGCAATTTGTTTTTTCCTCTCCTTTAAAATTGGAAAGTAATTATATACCCTTTCAAAGGTTTGAGGAATATTTTTTTTATCTTTTCGAGTATATGAACCTATTTTTAAGTTTTCTTCAACAGTCAACTCAGGAAAAATCTGTCGTCCTTCTGGTGATTGAACTATCCCTTCTGCAACTATTCTCTCTACCGATAATTTAGTTAAATCTTTTCCCATAAATTCAATTGAACCACTTTTAACTGGAAGGATCCCTGAAATAGCTTTAAGGGTAGAGGTTTTTCCGGCACCATTTGCCCCTAATAAAGTGACAATTTTACCTTCTGGAACTTCCAAAGAAACATCCTTCAAAGCATGGATATAGCCATAAAAACAATTGACAGCTGAAAGCTTTAACATACCTCTTCCCCCTTCCCTAAATAGGCCTCTTGTACACCTTGATCCTTTTGTATTTCCCCAGGGGTTCCTTCCGCTATCTTCTTGCCAAAGTTTATGGCACAGATTCTTTCACAAATATCCATTACTAATCCCATATCATGCTCTACTAGTAAAACTGTAATATCCAATTCATCTCTAATTTTCTTTATTAGTTTAGCTAGTTCTTTTGTTTCAGTACTATTCATACCTGCTGCCGGTTCATCTAATATCAATAACCTAGGTCTAGAAATCAATGCTCTCCCTAACTCAATTAATTTTTGAGTACCATAGGATTGGGCGGCAGCTGGCAAATTTTCTAACCCTTTAAGACCTAAAAACTCTATAATTTCCATTGCTTTTTCCTTTACCCTTTTTTCTTCCTTTACAATATAAGGTAACTTAAAACCTTCTGCTAATATATTTCCTTTAGTTCTACAATGTTCCCCTACCATAATATTTTCCAAAACTGTCATCATCTTGAAAAGCTCAACATTTTGAAAGGTCCTAGCTAATCCTTGACCAATAATTTGGTGAACCTTTAGTTTTACTAAATCAATTTCTTCATCAACTTTACAAAAGATAACTTTCCCCTGATCAGGTTTATAAAACCCACTGATACAGTTAAAGATTGTAGTTTTACCAGCACCATTAGGACCGATGAGACCATAGATGCTTTTTCGGGGAACTGTAAATGATACATCATCTACTGCTTTTAACCCACCAAAACTTATTGATAAGTTCTCAACTTTTAAAATTTCCATCTCTATCCCCCCATCTTTGCACCCGTATTGTAAAACTTTTTTTATATAAAAGTAGCTTAAACAACCTTTATTTATAGCTTTTTACAAAAAACAACTTGCCACCCCCTTAATCTTCGTTCATAATTGAGGTACACACACCAAATAAACAAAGAAAGAAAGGAGTGACAAGTTGTTACCTCAATTTATAACATATTGTTTAGAAATAATCAAGCAGCAAAATGAAATTATCTGTACTTTAATTACTTTGCTTATTAAAAAGAGTGTGTTTAATAAACCTTCAAAGGAACCAGTTAATAAACCATATAGGAAACTTCAGGTGGATGAGCTCCCTGTAGTTGAGAAGTTAG
>NZ_FOIF01000021.1 GCF_900111575.1 Anaerobranca gottschalkii DSM 13577
TAGAAAAAGTTCCCAAGGAAGTAGTGGAATACTTTGATATGATGGATGATGGAGATACATCAATACCACCTAGATTTAGCTGTGAGAGTTGTGGAGCAGAAATGTATCCCAAAGATTATATAGGAGTTCATGGAGAGCACTATAAAATATAAATGAATTTAAGCGCGCCGAATGGCGCTTTTTTTACATTATCTTAACAAAACCATCATTTTCTCCTAACAATGATGTTTTATTATAAAGATAACATCAAACAAAGGAGGAACATTGAATGTTCAAAAAAGGTTTTATTTCAGTAATTACTATTTTATTAGTTACCTTTTCATTAGTAGGATGTGGAGGTAACGCCGAAAAGTATATTGAAGTTAAAGGTTCAGATACTATGGTAAACTTAGGTCAACATTGGGCAGAAGCATTTATGGCTAAAAATCCAGAGGTAACTATTTCAGTTACCGGTGGTGGTTCAGGTACAGGTATTGCAGCAATTCAAAATGACAACACCCATATAGCCCAATCTTCAAGACCAATGACAGAAACAGAAATAGAAAATGCTAAAGCTAATAATGTACAAATTAGTGAATTTATTGTAGGTCAAGATGGTTTGGCAGTAGTAGTAAATGCTAAAAATCCAGTTTCTGATTTAACAATGGCACAACTTAAAGATATTTTTACTGGTAAGATTACCCACTGGTCTGAATTAGGGTGGGAAGAAGGTGGAGAAATAACCCTTTATTCCCGTCAAAGTAATTCCGGAACATATGTGTACTTCTGGCAAACAGTGCTTCACGAGGAAGATTGGGCTCCAGATACAATGTTTATGCCTGGTTCTTCAGCTATCTATGAAGCTGTATCATCCGATGAAAATGGTATTGGTTACTTTGGGGTAGGATATGTAAAAGAAGGTGTAAAAGCTATTAACGTAGCTAGAACTGAGGCAGGTCCATATATCACCCCATTAAAACAAGAAAACATCGATAATGGTATTTATCCAATTGCAAGGCCTCTATACTTCTATATCAATGGTAAACCTGAAGGTGTTGTCCTTGATTATTTAAAATTTGTATTATCTGAAGAAGGGGAAAAGGTTCTATACGAAGTAGGTTTTTATGCAATCACCCCAGCATATAAAGAGCAAAACAGAAAAACCTTTGAAAAACTAGGTATAAAGTAACTTTCTCAAAAATCTTCCTTTGAACTCCAAAGGAAGATTTTTTCTGTTTTTCATTAGGTATAAAAAATTAACATTAACTTAACATAAGGTTTATTTAATTCTAACAAAGATAAGTTAGTATTTTAATAGCAAGACTATATATTACGAAAATAAAGGAGTTGTGAAGGGATGGCTGAGTTAGTAAAAGCCAACAAGAAATGGAAAATAACAGAAGGAAGTAGAACTCAACGTTGGTCTGAAAAGGTAATTATAGGTGGTCTTACAGTGAGTGGATTATTTGCTGTATTAACAGTATCTTTTGTTTTTGGTTTTTTAGTAAAAATGAGTTTACCGGCAATACAGCAGGTAGGATTAGTGGAATATTTAACGGGGAAAAGGTGGATGCCTACTTCACCAAACCCTGGCTATGGAGCTTTACCTATGATCTTTGGTACTACTATGGTGTCCACTGCTTCTTTATTGATTGCAGTACCTTGGGGAATAGGAACAGCCCTTTATTTATCTGAAGTTGCCCCCAATAAAATTAGGGAAATAGTAAAACCATCATTGGAGGTTTTAGCTGGAATTCCTTCAGTAGTTTTTGGCTTTGTAGCTTTAGTTGTAGTTGCACCTAAAATAGCAAATCTTTTTAATCTTAGTAATGGTATTACTGCCCTTACTGGTGCGATAATGTTGGGAATTATGGCCCTTCCCACTATAGTTAGTATATCAGAAGATTCTTTGAATTCTGTCCCCAAAGATTACAGGGATGCTGCCTTAGCTTTAGGTGCTACAAAGTGGCAGACAATGATAAGGGTAACTTTACCTGCAGCTAAATCGGGTATTATTGCTGCAGTGATGTTAGGTTTCGGTAGAGCTGTTGGGGAGACTATGACAGTTTTAATGGCTACTGGAAACTCATTAGCAATACCTTTAAAAGAAAAATTTGGTATTCAATTACCAAACTATTTAACTTCTATTAGGACATTAACAGCAGGTATAGCCATTGATGCCTCCGATGTTCCTTGGGGAAGTTTGCATTATCATTCTTTGTTTGTTTTGGGAGCGATGTTATTTGTGATAACCTTTGTAGTTAATTTGGTTGCTGATTTAGTTTTGAATAAAGGGCAGAGGAGGGATATCTAATGAAACAAAGATTCCAAAACTTTAAAGTAAGTGAATTTATTGGCTATACTGTTTTGAATTTATTTGCTATCACTTCCGTATTTGTCCTTTTATTTATGGTCTATAATATAGTTTCAAAGGGTTACTCCGCAATAAACTGGACTTTTATTACTCAAATCCCTAGGTCAGGAATGACCCAAGGTGGTATAATGCCAGCTATTGTAGGAACTTTATATGTTTCAATATTAACTTTAGTAATAGCAGTTCCATTAGGAGTAGGTGCTGCCATTTATTTAAATGAGTTTTCTAGTCAAGGAAAATTAAATCGAATTATAAAACTTTGTATTAGAAATATGGCGGGTATTCCTTCTATTGTCTATGGTTTATTTGGTTTAGGTTTGTTTGTAGCAGGTTTAAAGTTAGGGCACTCACTGTTGGCTTCAGCCCTTACTTTATCACTGATGACTTACCCAGTAATAGTTACAACAGCGGAAGAAGCATTAAAGGCAGTACCTCAAAGTTTTAGAGATGGAGCAATGGCTTTAGGAGCTACCAAATGGCAAGCTATAAGGTATCAAGTATTACCTGCTGCAATACCAGGGATGGCAACAGGAGCTATTTTAGGATTAGGTCGCGCCGCTGGAGAAACGGCACCAATTATTTTAACAGGAGCTGCTTACTTTTTACCGATTTTGCCTAAAAGTGTAACAGATCAGTTTATGGCACTACCTTATCATTTATTTATTTTATCAACACAGCATTCTAAGATTTTAGAAGTCAGACATTTGGCTTATGGTACAGCATTGGTCTTATTAACGTTGGTATTATTGTTAAATACAACAGCTATTGGCTTAAGAATATATTATCGTAAGACTAAAAAATGGTAAAAGGAGGAGAAAAAAATGACAAAACAAACTGTATATAGTGCCCGTAACCTTGAAATATATTATGGTAAAGATCAGATAATAAAAGGTGTTGATATAGATATAGAAGAAAATGAAGTTACAGCAATAATTGGACCATCTGGTTGTGGTAAATCGACTTTCTTAAAAACCTTAAACAGGATGATTGATACTATTTCTAACTCTAAAGTTTTAGGTGAAATAAGTTATAGAGGGCAAAATATTTACGATGAAAAAACAAATGTTGTAACATTAAGGCAACATGTTGGTATGGTATTTCAAAAACCAAATCCTTTCCCTAAATCTATCTATGAAAATATTGCCTTTGGTCCCAAAATTCACGGAATTAGGGATAAAAAGAAATTAGATGAAATTGTAGAAAAGAGTTTAAGGGCAGCGGCATTATGGGATGAAGTAAAGGATAAGTTAAATACCTCTGCTTTTTCCCTATCAGGAGGTCAACAGCAAAGGCTATGTATCGCCAGAGCTTTAGCAGTGGAACCAGATGTCCTTTTAATGGATGAACCTTGTTCAGCATTAGACCCTATAGCTACTGCTAGGATAGAAGATTTGATTATAGGACTTAAGGAAAAGTATACAATTATTATTGTTACCCATAATATGCAACAGGCAGCGAGGATCTCGCAAAAAACCGCTTTTTTCTTAAATGGTCATATAATAGAGTATGGAGATACAGCCCAAATCTTTACTAAACCTAAAAACTCTAAAACAGAAGATTATATAACCGGTAGATTCGGTTAAGATAAAGGAGGATTTAAAATGGGACCAAGACAAAGTTTTCACGATAATTTGAATAATTTAGTAACAGATTTGTTAATAATGGGTGATTTAGTGGAACAAAGTATTCAAAAATCAGTTACAGCTTTAAAAAATCAAGATTTACAATTGGCAAATGAAGTCATAGAACAAGAACTAATAATTGATGAAATGGAACTAAAGATAGAAGATAAATGTTTAAAGTTAATTGCAATGCAGCAACCTATGGCTAAAGATTTAAGGAAAATAGCTACTGGACTAAAAATAATTACTGATTTAGAAAGGATAGCTGACCATGCCCATGACATAGCTAAGGTAGCCATAAGATTAGGGAGTGAACCTTTAATCAAACCATTGGTAGATATTCCTAGGATGGCAGAAAAGGTACAACTTATGGTTAAAAAAGCATTAGATGCCTTTGTGCAAGAAAATATAGACCTTGCCTTAGAAGTATGCAAAGATGATGATGAAGTAGATAGTTTACACAACCAAATTTTTAGAGAACTATTAACCTATATGATGGAAGATCCTAAAAACATTTCTCAAGGAACTCAACTTCTTTTTGTCAGTAGCTACCTAGAAAGAATAGGTGACCATGCTACCAACTTGGGAGAATGGTTAATTTATATGGTTACAGGGGAACGGAAAGAATTAAATGATTAACACACAAATAAAAGCAAGTTTATTGGTGAAAACTGATAAACTTGCTTTTAATTTGACAAAAATAAATTAATAATTTATAATTGAAAATAAAAATCATTTTCAATTAGGAGGGATAAAATGTCAGTTTTATTAATTGGTGGAGATAGGTTAGGTAAAATACCTGAAAATCTAAAAAAAATTGGATATACTACAATAAAACATATATCTGGTAGAAAATACAATAATAACTCTTTAAGCTTTGTTAATAAATATGATACCGTTATAGTTTTTACTGATTACATAAATCATAATTTAATGTTCAATTTAAAAAAAAGTGTAAAAAAGGAAGAAATTAAAATTATATACTGTAGAAGGTCTTGGTGCCATATTAAAGAACTGTTGGATTGTAATAATTGTCAGGGTTGTGAACAAAGTAAAATGTTGTTATTATAAATAGTAGATAAGAAATTGATGGAAAAGGTGGGTAAAATGCTTAAAGAAAAAATTAGGGAAAAAGGAAAGGAATTAGGATTCAGCCAAGTAGGCTTTACCCATTCTTTACCTTTTGAGGAATATAAATTTGTTTTAGAAAAACTTAAAAAGATAAATAATTACCCTCCCTTTGTTTCAGAAGATATAAATTTAAGAACTGATCCAAAGTTAATAATGGAGAATTGTAAAACAATTATAGCTGTTGCCTTTCCATATGTTAACAATGTTAAATTATCTTTATTACATCCACCAGCAGAGGATGAAGGTTACATTTCCCCAAGCGCATGGGGGTTGGATTATCATATTTTAGTCAAAGATAAAATGGAGGAATTAGTTCAATTTATTGATCGAGAAACAAAGGGAAGATATCAATTTATGAGCTTTGTTGATACAGGACATCTATCTGATAGGGAAATTGCCAAAAGGGCGGGGATAGGTTTTGTAGGAAAAAATTCTAGTTTAATTACTAAAGAAATGGGTTCTTTTGTTTGGTTAGGACATATTTTAACAGATTTAGAATTAGCACCAGATTCTGTAATGAACAACTTAGATTGTGGTCATTGTAATCTATGTATACAAAGCTGTCCTACAAATGCTATAAAGGAAGACGGGTTTATCGATTATTCCAAATGTCTTGCCAATGTACTGGTACAAAAGGGCGAATTATCTTTAGAGATTAGAGAAAAGATGAATAAAAGAATATATGGATGTGATACATGTCAATTGGTTTGTCCTAAAAATATGGAAGTACTGAAAAAACATAGTCCTTCATATGCTTCCCTTGGTTGGATAAAATTACGGGAATTACTTGAGTTATCTAACAAATCTTTTAAAAGTAAATATGGAAATACTGCTTTTAGTTGGCGGGGTAAGGGAGTTTTATCCCGTAATGCTAAAGTAATTATAGAAAAAAATAGCAAAACAGTCGAAAAATAAATTAGGCATATTAAACAGATATCTAAATGATAATGTTTAATATGTTTTTTTATTTAATTTTAAAAAAATTTTACATAAAAATTAAATATCAAAAAAGGATATTTACTTTTTTTATAGAATATATTATTGAGTTAAAAAAATCAGAAAAATTTTGGAAAGGGCAGGGGGGACTTCCTTTGAACAAGAAACAACTACCACCACACTTGGCAAATAAAAGGGTAGAGGAAATGCAATTATCTGCTAGGGCCCGCAAAGTCTTAAAAGAATTAAATATTACTACCTTTGGACAACTCTATGAAACAGATGAAGAAATTCTAGCAAAGGCTTCTAATTGTGGAAAAGCAACTCTAAAGGAAATTAAAAATTTAATTTTTACTGAAATATCTGTAGTAGAAAAATATAACAAAAAAACCAGTATTACTAAATTATCTTTTTCATCTAGGGCAGAAAATTGTCTATTAGGAGAAGGGATTAGCACAGTAGAAAGGTTAATTAATACTTCAATACCTAAACTTTTAGAAATAAAGAATCTTGGTGGCAAATCATTAGAAGAAGTAGTTGTTAAGATAAAGGAATTTAAAGAACAATATCCTTACGCAAAGAGCTGGCAGAATGTTTATTGGGGTGTAGAGGTTTCAGATCAAGGGATGATGACGACATTAGGAAATATTATAATTAACTATCCTATAGATTTCTTACCAATTGAGGAGTTAGTCCTTATTTTGAAAAAAAAGGGAGTAAATAATATTAAAGAATTATTAAGATTAGATGAAGGGGAGTTATTTTTAAATTATAAAGGTAGAATTTTTGATCGCCTTTATAAATACAATAACAAGTTGATGGAACAAACGGCGGGAGCAGCATATTGTGAAAAAATATTGACATATAATCAACTACCGGTGGCTTTGGATTTTATAAGGGAAAAAATAGTAGCTAAAGATTCTAAAACTTGGACGGAAAATATATTTAAAGGCCTTTCTTCTAGAGAAAAGGAAATAATACAAAAATACTATGGTTTTATGGGAGATAGATTAACTTTACAAGAAATAGGAGATCAATATGGTTTAACCAGAGCTAGAATCCAACAAATTGTTAAAAAGATTAAAGGCAAAATACTAAGTAATATTTATTTTGAAAATTCCATAATTCTAATGTGGTTCCATACCTTTGGTCTGCTTCAAGGAGGAGTTTTTTTACAGGAAATTTTTCAAAAAGAATTCAACACTTATTATAAAGACCCAAGTATCGACAATAATGCCTTAAGTGAAATGTTATTGGATATTGACCCTATGTTTGAAAATCTCACATATAATGTTTGGGGTATGACCGTATTGCCTATAGAACATTATCAAAAAGTTATTGAGGAAGGAGTTCAAATCCTGCAAAAAGGTCCTTTAGATGAAAAGGATTTATTAAAAGAGTTAAAACAACGGCCTTTATATTTTTCAATTAAAAGTAGACAAGAATATGTAAAGGGAGTACTAGAAAACTTTATTCCAGCTTGTTTAGCTTCAGCACAAAATCTCGCTTTAAATCCGATGGGTAATTATACTTTAGAAGTAAAAGAAGGAACTAAAGTACAAAGTATTATTAATGTTTTAAGGGAAGAAGGAAAACCATTACATTATAATGTAATTTTAGAAAGGATAAACAAAAAAGGTGAAAGTAACATTACAGTACAATATGCAAGGGCTATTTTAGCAAACCATAAACAAATTTTTGCTAGGGTAGGTAGAGGAACATATGGGCTAGTGGAATGGGGGATCAAAGAATATAAACACATATCTGATTATATTTACGATATTTTAACTAGATACAACAAACCCCTTTATTATAAGGAAATTTGTAAAATAGTAAATAGCACTCACTATACTAAACATCAGACAATTTATAATGCATTAACACAAGATGAAAGGTTTAAAAGAACTAAAACAGGCTATTATACCATCAATAAAAGTTAGGGCAGTCTAATGACTGCCCTCAGTTTATAGACAAAGTCTTTTTTAAAGGCTGTGGTAATTAAACATTTTAACAAAGTTCTGCGTCGAGATTTAAGGCTTCTATCTAAAAGGAAGAAGGGTACCGCTCTAATTCGCCGTCCATGGCTCAATAGAGCTTTCGGAACGTCCTGTTCCTCACCCCTTCTTCCTTTTATCTAATCAGCTCTTAAATCTATCTCCTCAACTTAATCGTATCCTTGTTTAATTACCACAGTTGATGATGACTTTGTCTATAGTTTGTCTTCAGTCTGAGGGCAGTCTAATGACTGCCCTATAAATATGCATCTAAATTGGTAAAATAATAGTAAAGGATGTGCCTTTATTTTTATGGGATTTGACGAAGATTTGTCCTTTATATTGTTCAACAATTTGTTTAACTACAGATAGGCCTAAACCAGTCCCGCCATATTTTGTGGTGAAAAATGGTTGGAATATTTTGTTCTTAATATTTGTCGGGATACCTGATCCGGTATCTTCAATAATTGTATAAATTTGTTGATTATTTACATAACATTTAATAGTAAGGGTGCCACCATTCGTCATTGCTTCAATGGCATTTTGAATTATATTTAAAAATACTTGCCTAAATTGCGTTTTATCTCCGGTAATACTAGGGAGATCATTAGTTATTTGAAGATTTAAATTGATGTTATAACGGATTATTAAATCATTAAGGTTAGAAATGATCTCAAAAATGATGTCATCAATTTTACAAAGGTTAACCCTTTGTTCTTTAGGAGCAGTATAAAAAATAGAGTTTTTTAATGTTTCATGGGCTCTATCTAATTCTTTTAAAATAAAATTTGAATAACCAATTTTAACTGGATTTTTTTCATCTTTGCCTAATAATTGAATAAAACCCCTAATGGTTGTCAGGATATTTTTGACTTCATGGGCTAAACTGCTGAACATCTGTTGATAATAGAGTTGGGTTTGGGCTATATCTTCACTTTTGAAAATTGATAATGAGATAAAATTACATAGCAAATTTAATAAATTAACTAAAGTAGTAGAGTAAAGGCTAGTAGGTAGAACAATAGATATAAGTCCGTAGGGGTCTATGGGATTTACCAATAAAGTAATAATAGTCCAATTGAGATCGATTTTTCCTTCACAAACAATTCCTTTACAGACGGTGGTTTTTCTTTCTTTTAATGTTATTGCAATAGGATTATTCTGCCCCATAGTTAACGGCATACCTTTTTGAATATTTAAAAAATTAACACCGTCTCCATGTTGTAATATTTCTAAGACAATTCCCTTCTTATCGGCTATAAGTACTACAACATCTTGAGGTGTCATATCTAGTAAGCTATTATATATAAATTTAACAAGTTGAATTAGATTACTATTTTTGTTAAGTAATCCTTCAAGTGATTGATTAGAAATAGGTTTATCTGCACTGAAATAAAAATTCAGATTTTCATAAACTAAGCAATTGTCTAATAGATTATTTTTATTTTTTAAATCAACCATACCCCCACTCCTTACTCATCTAAACTAAGTTAAAGCTAGCCCTATTTTATATTCTACATATAGGTAAAAATATCCTTTTTTTATTAATAAAAATTTTTAAAATAATGTTAAATTTTGTCAGTTTATTTTATTATAAGTAAAAGTTCAATATAATATTGACTAATATAGTGGTTTATTGATATTCTAACAGTAGTTAGTTATTCGAAATAGTTGGAGGTGTATTATGGAAGATAAAAAATATTCCCAATATGTGGAAGAAATTGAGACCCTTATAAGGAAGGTTAGTTTTGTAATAAAATGTAGAGGTAGGGATATCTTAAGTAATTTTGATATTACTCCACCACAGTTTAATGCCCTTTTATTGTTATATGAATATGGTGATATGACCATAGGTGAGCTAGGAAATAGAATGTACTTAGCTAGTAGTACTGCTACAGATCTTATAGATCGGATGGAGAGAAATGGATTAGTGGAAAGGGTAAGGGATGAAAAAGATAGAAGAGTAGTAAGGCTTCATATGACAGAAAAAGGACAGCAAATGATTTTAGAAGTTTTAGAAAGTAGAAAGAGATATCTTGATGAATTACTCACCAAGGTAAATATAGAAGATCAAGAAAAGTTAGTAAGTTCCCTTTCTAAGATATATGATTTAATGAAAGACGAATATACCCATAAGTTGTAAAAACATTACTTTTAAGAAAGAAGGTCTAATTGTGGAACTAGCAAGGGGAGGAGTAGAAGTTAAACGGAGAAAAAGGGTATTGAATCTAGCTTGGCCGGCCATTTTGGAAATGTTTATGAGTACTTTAGTGCAATTTGTGGATACTGCCATGGTTGGTCAGTTAGGTGCTGTGGCTATCTCAGCCGTCTCTCTAAACACATCTCCTATGTGGTTTATTACAGGAATATTTACAGGGGTAAGTGTAGGTGCTACTGCCCTTGTAGCTAGATATATAGGGGCAAATCAATTAGTTGAAGCTAATAATGCCGCAAAGCAATCCCTAATTTTAGGTGCTATTATGAGCACGGTTATTATGATTTTAACTTTAGCCTTTGGTCAGTATGTACCTAAATTTATGGGAGCAGAGCCAGAAGTTTTACCCTATGCTGCTATGTATTTAAAAATTCTAGGGACGACATTTATTTTACATTTTATTTCTTTTATAGCTACTGGTGTATTAAGAGGTGCTGGAGACACTAAAACACCTATGAGAATAAATGTCTTGGCAAATATAGTTAATATTATAGGTAACTTTTTTTTAATATTTCCTACCAGGGAATTAATTATTGGCAATACTGTAATTACTATTTGGGGTGCAGATCTTGGAGTAATAGGTGCTGCAGTCTCTACAGCCTTTTCCAGAGGGTTAGCAGGAATAATAGTACTTTATATTCTTTTCTTTGGTAAACTTACTGTTAAACTAAAAAAAGAAAAGTGGTTTCTTGATAGGGATATGTTAGGTAAAATTTTAAAAATCGGAGCCCCTGCAGCTATGGAAAGGGTTGTTATGAGTAGTGGTCAGATACTTTTTACCAGAGTAGTAGCTAAGTTAGGGACAACGATCTTAGCTGCCCACCACCTTGCCATAGTAGCGGAATCAATATCTTATATGCCAGGATTTGGTTTTTCTATGGCAGCTACCACATTAGTTGGTCAAGGTCTAGGGGCGAATAAACCCGATGATGCCCATAAATGTGGGATGGAAACCTTGAAAATCGCAGCTATTGTAATGACTTTTATGGGTGTTGTCTTTTTCTTTTTTCCCCATTATTTATTGAGGATTTTTTCTAATGATCATGAAGTAATTGCCTACGGTTCTTCTGCTTTGAAAATTGTCGCTTTTTCTCAACCATTCTTTGCTTCAGCAATGGTCCTTTCCGGTGCTTTAAGGGGAGCAGGGGATACAGTATGGCCCCTTTTATTTGCTATTATTGGGATGTGGGTGGTTCGATTATCTTTAGCATATATTTTAGTTTTAGGATTTAATTTAGGATTAATTGGGGCTTGGATTGCTATGGCAGTTGACTTAGGTGTTAGGGGAACTATGATGTATATTAGATTTAATAATGGGAAATGGAAAAATATTAGTATAACTTAATTTAAGGGAGAGTAGTGTTAAAATGTTATTTTTAGAATTGGCCTTTATCTTTTTTTCTAGGGTAATAGATGTCTCGATGGCTACGATGAGGATGTTACTAATTGTAAAGGGGAAAAGACTTCAAGTAGCTCTAATAGGTTTCTTTGAAGTAATTATTTATATTGTGGTATTAGGTAGAGTAGTTAACAGTTTGGATAAACCTTTGAACTTATTAGTTTATGCATTAGGTTTTGCTACTGGTAACTATGTAGGTATGTATATAGAAGAAAAATTAGCTTTAGGTTACATTGCGGTACAAGTAATACCTAGTGAACATGATTTTGAAATAATTGATAAATTACGGGATAATGGTTATGGAGTAACAGTTCTTGAAGGAATGGGTAAAGCTGGGTTAAAGCACATTTTAACGGTATATGCTCCCCGTAAAGAATTAACAAAAATTTTAGATTTAGTAGGGGAGCTAGATACAAAAGCATTTACCGCTATTATGGATGCTAAAAAAACTTTAGGTGGTTATTATAGACAACAAAATAAAGGAAAATAGTTTTTGAGCAAGATTTATTGAATATAATCGATAAATCTTGCCTTTTTAGTAAATTGTTGAAGTGAACATAAAGATATGGAAATAGAGCAAAATAATTATAAAAAAAATATTAATGGTAGCAGGAATTTTATCTTAAATGTAGAATAAGCTAAATATAGGATTGGAATAGTCCAATGGTCCAAAATGGACTTTGTTATTTTAGATAGATAAAGAGATAAAATGTAGAGGTGAAAAATTCTTGGATAATAAAATATATTCAATAGGTCTAATAGATTCAGGGGTTGGAGGGCTTACGGTATTTAAAGAACTGGCAAAATTATTACCAGACGAGAGAATGGTTTATTTTGGAGATACTGCCCGAATGCCTTATGGTCCTAGAAAACCAGAAGAAGTTAAGGAATTTGTTTTACAGATAATTGATTTTTTACAGACTCAAGATATAAAAATGGTGATAACTGCTTGTAATACTGCTACTGCTGTGGGATTAGAGTATTATAAAAATAAGCTAGAAATACCAGTAATTGGTGTTATAGAACCAGGGGCCGAAATGGCTGTTTCCATGACAAAAAATAAAAAAGTGGGGGTGATTGGTACTGAAGGTACCGTAAAAAGCGGAGCATATGAAAAGGCAATTAAAGGATTAGATGGAAGTATTGAGGTTTACAGTCAGGCTTGCCCTTTGTTTGTACTTTTAGTGGAGAATAATCTTATTCATACTAAAGAAGCAAAAAGGGTAGCGGAAAGTTATCTCCAGCCATTAAAAGATGAAGGAGTTGATACACTGATTTTAGGTTGTACCCATTATCCAATTATGGCAGATTTGATAGGTGAAGTTATGGGCCCTGAAGTAACCTTAGTAAACTCAGCTGAGGCTACAGCACAATTAGCAAAAGAAATCCTTGAAGAAAAGGAAATGTTAGTGAAAAGGGATAAATTACCAATTCACAGATTTTTTGTCAGTGGAAGGACAACTGGTTTTAATGAAGTTGCTTCAAAATGGTTAAATAAAGAAATAAAAGCTTATAGAGTTCTTTTAGATTAAAAGGGAGGCTAAGAAATGGGCAATAAAACTATTGTCACAGGAGTTATTGGGGCAGATGTTCATGCCGTGGGTAACAGGATAATTGAGTATGCATTTACTCAAGCTGGTTTTAATGTAGTTAATATTGGAGTTTTAGCATCACAGGAGGAATTTATCCAAGCAGCTATTGAAACAGGAGCTGTTGCCATATTAGTATCTTCATTATATGGCCATGGAGAAATAGATTGCCGTGGACTTAGGGAGAAATGTCAAGAGGCAGGTATAGGAGATATTATTCTATATGCCGGTGGAAACTTAGTAGTTGGTAAGCAAGAATGGGAACCTGTTAAAGAAAAATTCTTGAAGATGGGTTTTAATAGAGTTTATCCACCGGGAACTTCCCCCGATGAGGCCATTGCAGATCTTAAGAGGGATTTAAACATTGAAGATTAGGAGTGTTTATAGTGGATAAAGGGATACTACTCATTGATTTTGGAAGTACCTTTACCAAAATTACTGCAGTGGATATAAGTAATCCTCATAATTTTATAACTGCTAAAGGTCCTACAACAGTTCAAGAGGATATCAATATAGGATTGCAGATAGCTCTATCAGAATTAGAGGGAAAACTAGGTCACCTGCCTGAATTTATTGAAAAATTAGCCTGTAGTTCCGCAGCAGGTGGTCTAAACATGATAGCAATTGGACTTGTGCCGGAATTGACTTTAGAAGCTGCTAAAATGGCGGCTTTAGGGGCAGGGGCAAAGTTACAAAAATTATATAGTTATAAATTGACAAAAAGGGAAGTAAAAGAAATCTGTCAGCTAAACCCAGACATCATTTTATTGGCGGGTGGAACCGATGGAGGTAATAAAGAAGTTATTCTCCATAATGGTAGTTTATTAGCCCAATCGGAGATAAGATGTCCAGTGGTCATTGCCGGTAATAAAAATGCCCAAGATGAATTAGAAGAGATGTTTTTAGATAATGGTAAAGAATATTATATTACTGATAATGTTTTACCTAGTTTAAATAAAATCAATGTAGATTCTGCTAGGGAAAAGATCAGAGAAGTATTTTTGAAAAATATAATTGAAGCTAAAGGAATAAAAAAAGCAGAACAATTTATTGATGGAGTAATAATGCCGACTCCTCAGGCTGTGTTAAAGGCAGGACAATTTTTAGCCCAAAACAAGATCATTGGTAAAGAGAAAATTCTCATTGTAGATATTGGTGGTGCCACTACCGATGTTCACTCCTTTTGTAAAGGAGAACCTAAAGGAAGTGGTGTGATATTTAGGGGGTTACC
The DNA here is from genome assembly GCF_900111575.1 of Anaerobranca gottschalkii DSM 13577. Taxonomy (NCBI): domain Bacteria; kingdom Bacillati; phylum Bacillota; class Clostridia; order Eubacteriales; family Proteinivoracaceae; genus Anaerobranca; species Anaerobranca gottschalkii. The sequence goes on from NZ_FOIF01000021.1 coordinate 14,471, forward strand.
TCAACCCTTTGCAAAAAGAACAGTAGAAGGGGACTTAGGATTACGGTACAGTATCAAACCTTTAATTGAAGCTTTAACTAGTGCAAATCTTTTAGATATCCCAGAAAATGAATTAGAAAAATACCTAGAGGAAATTTCTAAAGATATTTGGAATACTCAAACAATTAGTTCAGAGTTAGAACTACTATTAGCCAAAGGAGCAGTTAATTTAGCTGTTAAAAGGCATTGTGGTTATTTAGAAATTATCTATACCCCCCAAGGAACAAATTATATTCAATATGGTAAAGATTTAACAGATATAGAACTAGTTATAGGGACAGGTGGACCTATAATAAATAGCACTAATCCTAAGGAAATTTTACAAGGGGTATTGTTTGATGAACAAGATAATTTCATTTTAAAACCTAAAAATCCTGAATTTGTTTTAGATAAAAATTATGTGTTATCAGCTATTGGTCTTTTAGTGGAAAAATATCCCGATTTAGCAAAGGGGTTAGCAGAAAAGAATTTTATCCGTTTATAATTTATTCATCAAGGGAGGAAAATAAGGTGGATCTGGTAAATAAAAAGTGGTCAGTTGATAAGCTTATGTCCATTAGAAAAGAAGTTCTAGCAACTTGGCACACTGGTAAAGATGTGGAAGACATTGAAGAAGGAATAAAATATCAAAAATCTCTACCTAAAAATAAGATTTTCGCTGCAAAACTTTTAGAAGCAAAGGAAAAAGGAATTACCTTAGTACAACCTAGGGCTGGAGTTGCTTTGGTTAATGAACACATCGCTTTATTACAGTATTTACAAAATGAAGGTGGAGCAGATTTACTGCCTTCAACTATAGATAGTTATACTAGGCAAAACAGATATGAAGAAGCTCAAAAGGGAATTGAAGAAAGTATAAAAAGTGGGAGATCATTACTCAATGGATTCCCTGCAGTAAACCATGGCTTGGAAAACTGTAGAAGAGTAGTAGAAAGCGTCAATGTTCCAGTTCAGGTAAGGCACGGCACACCCGATGCAAGACTTTTAGCAGAAATAACTTTGGCAGCAGGGTTTACAGATTATGAAGGTGGAGGAATTTCCTATAATATTCCCTATGCTAAAAATGTATCTTTAGAAAAAACTATCTATGACTGGCAGTATGTAGATAGGCTTATAGGTTTTTACTATGAAAATGGTGTAATTATTAATAGGGAACCTTTTGGGCCCCTTACTGGAACTTTGGTACCACCTTGTATTTCCCATGCAGTTGCCATTGTTGAAGCTATTTTGGCGGCAGAGCAAGGTGTCCATTACTTAACTTTAGGTTATGGTCAATGTGGTAACTTAATACAAGATGTGGCTGCCTTACAAACCCTTCAAGAATTAAGTGAAGAATATCTACAAAAATTCGGTTATGAAAATCGCCACATAACTACAGTATTCCATCAGTGGATGGGTGGATTCCCTCAAGATGAAGCTAAAGCCTTTGGTGTAATTAGTTGGGGAGCAGCTACTGCTACTTTAGGAAAGGCTACTAAAGTAATAGTTAAAACACCCCATGAGGCTATGGGAATACCTACTAAAGAGGCAAATGCCCAAGGATTAAAAGCAACTAAACAATTAGTTAACATGTTAAAAGATCAAACTATCCCATTATCAAAAGAGTTAGAAGAAGAAAAAGAAATTATTAAAAAAGAAACCCGAGCTATTTTAGATGCGATTTTTAAAATCGGAGAAGGAGATTTTGCTAAGGGAATAGTTAGAGGTTTTGAGGCAGGAATTATTGATATTCCCTTTGCACCTAGTAGATACAATGCAGGAAGAATTTTACCTGCTAGGGACAACAATGGAGCTATTAGATTGTTAGATGCCGGTGATTTACCTTTTGATAAAGAAATTCTTGAATATCATAAAAAGAAAATTCAAGAACGGGGAGATGCAGAAGGTAGAGAGCCCAGCTTCCAAATGGTAATTGATGATATTTACGCTATAGGAAAAGGAATGCTTGTAGGTAGACCAAATTAAGTAGGGAGAGTGTCTAAATGAAAATAGTTGATGTGGTAACATCTTGTGGTTTAACAGGTTTTTATTTCGATGATCAACGGGCTATTAAAAGGGATGCTCAAAGTGATGGTTTCACATATAAAGGGGAGCCAGTTACTGAAGGGTTTACTGCAATCAGGCAGCAAGGTGAAAGTCTATCAGTTATGCTGATTTTAGAAGATGGTCAAGTTGCTTATGGAGATTGCGCTGCAGTTCAATATTCTGGGGCTGGTGGTAGAGACCCACTATTTTTGGCAAAGGATTTTCAGCCAATAGTGGAAGATTTGATTAAACCCCTTTTATTAGGAAGGGAATTAAAGAGTTTTAAAGAGTTGGCTGAAGAAATCGATAACCTTAGAAAGCCTGATGGTAAATTAATTCACACTGCATTAAGATATGGGGTAACCCAAGCAATCTTAGATGCTGTTGCAAAAAGTAAAAAAATTACTATGGCTGAAGTTATTGCAGAAGAATATAATACAGAGCTTCAGAGGGAGCCTATACCTATCTTTACCCAGTCCGGTGATGAACGGTACCTTAATGTTGATAAAATGATAATTAAAGGTGCCGATGTAATGCCCCATGGATTAATTAACAATGTAAAAAGTAAGCTAGGTGAACAGGGAGAAAAATTAAAAGAATATATTGTTTGGATGAAAAATAGAGTTAAAGAATTGAATAAACATGATAAATTACCTATTTTCCACCTTGATGTCTATGGTACCATAGGGTTGGCTTTTGATAATGATTATGAGAAAATGGCTAAATATCTATTAGAATTAGGAGAAGTTGCAAAACCCCATAAACTGCGGATTGAAGGGCCCATGGATATGGAAGATAAATATTTACAAATGGAAGCTTTAGAAAAGTTGAACAACATTTTAAAACAGTATGAAAGTAATGTAGAAATAGTTGCTGATGAATGGTGTAATACCCTTGAGGATATTAAAGACTTTGCTGATCGTAAATGTTGCGACATGGTTCAAATTAAAACCCCTGACCTTGGTGGAATAAACAATATTATTGAAGCAGTTCTATATTGTAAAGAAAAAGGGGTAGGAGCCTATCTTGGTGGAACTTGTAATGAAACAGATCGCTCAGCTCAAATTGCAGTACACATTGCTTTAGCTACAGGGCCAGATCAAATTCTTGCTAAACCTGGTATGGGTGTAGATGAAGGTTTAATGATCGTAAAAAACGAAATGATGCGGACTTTAGCTTTATTAAATCGCAAGAAGAGTAATTAATATTTAAGAACCATCCATTGTAATCTCTATTGAGCAATGGATGGGTCTTTTTAAAATTTTATTTTAAAGCTAGGAGGAGAACAAATGAAAGAATTTAAAGTACTAGCTCCAACAGCTATTTTAGGTTATGGTTTTCCAGAAAAATCATTTAAAGAAGCTTTAGAAAAAAATCCAGACTTAATCGCAGTTGACGCTGGTAGTGTCGATCCAGGTCCATATTACTTAGGATCTGGGAAATCCTTTACTGACAGAAATGCTGTTAAAAGGGATTTGGAATATATCCTTAAAGGGGCTAAAGAGAAAAAAATTCCTGTATCTATAGGCTCTGCTGGTGGTTCTGGAGCTAAGTCCCACTTAGATTGGACGGTAGAGATTATTGAAGAAATTATGGCAGAAAATAATTTGAACTTTAAAGTTGTTGTGATAAACTCCCAATTTGATAAAGATTTCTTGATGGATAAATTTAAGGAAGGAAAAATAACTCCCCTTTTCCCTACTCCACCTTTAACAGAAGAAGATTTATTAGAAAGCACAAATATTGTAGGGCAAATGGGTGTAGAACCTTTTATTAAAGCATTTCAAATGGGAGCAGATGTGGTGGTAGCAGGTAGAGCTTATGATCCTGCAGTTTTCGCTGCTTTGCCAATAATGAAAGGATATGACCCCGCTTTAGCTTTACACATGGGTAAAATTTTAGAATGTGCATCTATTGCTGCAACACCTGGTAGTGGCAGGGATTGTATGTTAGGAACTTTAGGGAAAGATTACTTCATCTTAGAACCCTTTGGTAATAGAAAATGTACAACTGATTCTGTAGCTGCCCACAGTTTATACGAAAAAAGTAATCCCTATATTTTACCTGGTCCTGGAGGAGTTTTAGATTTAACTGAAACTACTTATGAACAATATGATGATAGAAGGGTGAAAGTAAGGGGAAGCAAATTTATACCTTCAGAAAAATATACTATTAAATTAGAAGGGGCAAAACTCATAGGTAAACGGACTATCTCCATAGCTGGTGTAAGAGATCCAATAATGATACGTCAAATAGATGAAATATTAAAGGATGTAAAAGCACAAGTAGATGATAACTTTAAAGATAAAGATTTCCATTACAATATTCATTTCCACATATATGGCAAAAATGGTGTTATGGGTAATTTAGAGCCATTAAATTTATTAGCCCATGAATTAGGAATTATCATTGATGTGGTAGCAAAGGATAAGGTCGTAGCTGATACTATTTGTAGTTTTGTAAGATCAACACTTCTTCATTTTGGTTACCCTGACCGAAAAGCTACAGCAGGTAATCTAGCATTCCCTTATTCCCCATCGGATATTTATGTGGGAGATGTTTATAACTTTAGTATCCATCACTTATTAGAAGATATTGATCCTGTGGAAGTATTTGAAATCAGTTATTTGGAAGATTATCAAAAGGGGGAATAAAATTGAATATTACTGAATTGACAACAGTTATTAGAAGTAAAAATGCAGGACCCTTTGAATTGACCTTTGATTTTATTTTTAAAACTGAAGAAATATTTCGCAAAGTAGTGGAATCTAAAGTGATCAATGAGAAGCTCATTGCAGAGCTTTATCAAATTCCTGTAGAAAATGTCATTTCCGTTATTCCATATCCCCCAGCCAAGGCAATAAAAGCTACCATTATTAGACCAAGGTCCGCTGGAGATTTAGGGGAAACAGATGTTTATGGTGCCCAACAACATGGTCCCCTTTTGACAATAGAAATTCCTTGGGAAGGAAGTGTCTAAGTGGCAAACAAAATCCATGTTAATAAAATAACAGAAGCTATTAGAGAAATGGTTATTCAAAGTAATTATGTATTATCAGAAGATGTTAAAGTAAAATTAAATCAATTTTATCAGCAAGAAAATTGGCCTTTAGCAAAACAGCTTCTTGAAGATATCATTGAAAACTACCAAATTGCAGAGAGGGAAAGGGTCCCTATTTGTCAAGATACTGGGATGGTTGTGGTGTTTTTAGAAATAGGGCAAGGAGTGCAGTTAGTAGGGGGAAATTTAACTGAAGCTATTAATGAGGGTGTTCGACAAGGTTATGAATTAGGTTTTTTAAGAAAATCTGTGGTGGGAGATCCTCTAAACCGGGAAAATACCAAAGACAATACCCCTGCCGTTATTCATACAGAGATAGTGGAAGGAGACAAAATACGTTTAACTGTAGCACCTAAAGGGTTTGGTAGTGAAAATATGAGTAGAATTAAAATGCTTAAACCTGCTGAAGGTAGAGAAGGTGTAGTTGATTTTGTTTTAGAGACAGTAAGATTGGCTGGTTCTAATCCATGTCCACCTATAATAGTAGGAGTGGGTATAGGAGGAACCATGGAAAAAGCAGCAATTTTGGCTAAAAAGGCTGCTATTCGTTCTGTAGATAAGCCTAATAGTAATCGGTATTACCAACAGTTAGAAGAAGAGTTGTTGGAAAAGATAAATAATTTGGGTGTTGGACCTCAAGGTTTTGGTGGTAAAACAACTGCTTTAGGTGTGAATATTGAATATTATCCAACCCATATTGCAGGTTTACCTGTAGCGGTTAATATTAACTGTCATGTGGCCCGTCATATAACTAAAGTAATAGATTAGGAGGGATAATGTGGAAAGGAAAAAAATAAAAACACCATTATCCCCACAAGATATTGAAAGTTTGGTAGCTGGGGATTTAGTGGAATTGACTGGAGTGATTTACACCGCTCGAGATGCTGCCCATAAAAGAATGATTGAAGCATTAAATAATGGAGAACAATTACCCTTTGACCTTAATGGTAATGTCATTTATTATGTTGGACCTACCCCTGCTAAAGAAGGGCAAGTTATTGGTTCAGCTGGTCCTACCACCAGTGGGCGAATGGATAAATATACTCCTCGGTTATTAGATCTCGGTTTAAAAGGAATGATAGGTAAAGGTTTGCGTAGCCAGGAAGTAGTGGAGAGTATCAAAAAAAACAAAGGAGTTTATTTTGCCGCTGTTGGAGGAGCTGCTGCCCTTATTTCTAAAAGAATAATCAAAAGTGAAATCATAGCTTACGAAGATTTGGGAACAGAAGGGATAAGAAAGCTAGAAGTAGTTGATTTTCCTGTCATTGTAGCTATAGATAGTCAAGGTAATAATTTTTATGAAATAGGCCAGCAAAAATATTTGCAAAGTAAATAGATTCAAGGCGAGAATTACTTAAAAATTCTCGCCTTGAATCTTTAAAATATGGTAATTTTTATGAATAGATATGTTATAATACAAAGGAAGGAGGTGCAAACATGATTTCCGTTTCCCACGAATGTCTAATGCATGCTACATATTTTGCCCCTAGGGGGAAAAAAAGATTACAATTACTAGGATCTCATTTAGCCCAAAGGTATTTAAGCCCGGTAGATAAATTGATCGGAATAATTGGAGATTCTGGGGCAGGTAAATCATTGCTAATTAGAGGTATTTTTCCTGGTTTAGAATTAACAAATGATGATGAAGGAATTAATATAAGGCCATTGCCTTTATTGACCCAATATGAAAAAGGATATTTTAAATCCCATTCTTATCACCTTGATGTAAGATTTGAATTGGCTTTTTGTCAAATTTGGGAATTGGCTGAGGCTGTAAAGGAAGCAATTCGCCAAGAAAAAAGGGTAATTATAGAACATTTTGAATTACTTTATCCCTATTTAGGGTTTAATGCCGATGTCTTAATAGGAATAGGAGAGGAAGTTATTATTACAAGACCAGGGGTTTTTGGTCCAGAACCGAAGGAAATTGCAGATATCGTTTTTAAATCAATTAAATTCAGGAGAATGGCCCATACAGCGGAAGATTTAACGGAAATGGTTTTAATGGACATGGGTTTAGAAAAGCCACAATTTCACAGTGATGTCAAACATGGATTTTTGCTAGAATTTCCTACAAAACCCAATATTGACTTACATGAAGTTGAAAGAAGGGTAAAAGAATTAATTGAGCAAGATTTAACAATATCTTATAGTGATGAAGAACATATTAATATAGGGAAGGAAATCGTTTTTCCTTGCACTGGTCCTAGAATTCATGTAAAAAAAACCGGTGAAATTAGAGGTTTTTATTTAATTAAGGATTTTAAATGGGATCCACTGCAAAAACTATATTTATTAGCAGGAGTAGTAGGTGTGGAAGAAAATCCACAGCAAATTAATATTTTTAAATAATGGAGGCAATAGTATGAGGATAGATCAACGTAAAACAGATGAACTTAGGAATGTATCAATAACAACGAATTATATTAAACATGCAGAAGGGTCTGTATTAATACAGACGGGAGATACTAAAGTTATTTGTACTGCTACTATAGATGAAAAAGTTCCACCATTTATAAAAGGGGAAGGGAAAGGATGGATCACTGCAGAATATTCTATGTTACCTAGGGCAACTAATGTAAGGAATGTCAGAGAAGCCTCTAAAGGTAAACAAGGTGGAAGAACGTTAGAAATCCAGCGGCTGATAGGTAGAGCACTTCGTTCTGTAGTCGATCTGAAAGCTTTAGGTGAAAGGACTATTTGGCTTGATTGTGATGTTATTCAAGCTGATGGCGGAACAAGGACTGCTGCAATAACAGGAGCATTTGTAGCTTTAGTTGAAGCTTGTAAATTATTAGTTGCTGAAGGGAAAATAAGTAAGCTGCCGATAACAGATTTTTTAGCTGCTACTAGTGTAGGTATAGTAGATGGTGAGGCAATGCTAGATTTAGCTTTTAATGAAGATAGTTCTGCAATGGTAGATATGAATGTGGTAATGACCGGTTCTGGAAAGTATGTTGAAATTCAAGGAACTGGAGAAGAAGCACCTTTTACTAAAGAACAATTCCTTGCTTTATTGGAGTTGGCGGAAAAAGGTATCAAAGAACTTATCCAAATTCAAAAGGAAGTTGTGGGAGAGATAGAGTTATACCTTCCAGAAGGTGATAAGGATGTTGAGCAGAATGGATAAATTGTTAATTGCAAGTAATAATCCTAAGAAAATCATTGAAATCAAAGAAATCCTAGGGGATTTCTTTGATGAATTTTATACATTTAATGATTTTGGTCTAGAATCTCCCGATGAAAATGGTACTACTTTTACAGAAAATAGTTTAATAAAAGGGGAATATGGTTGTAGGAAAACGGGGATGATTACTTTAGCCGACGATTCTGGTTTATGTGTAGATTATTTACAGGGAGAACCAGGAGTTTATTCGGCAAGATATGCAGAAGAAGGTAATGACATAAAAAATTATCAAAAAATTTTAGAAAAACTACATGGAGTCCCGTATCATCAAAGGACAGCATATTTTATCTCTGTTATAGCTTTGGTGTTTCCTGATGGCAAAAAAATTATTTCTGAAGGTAAAGTAGAGGGGATAATTGGCACAGAACCGAAAGGGGAGAATGGATTTGGTTATGATCCAATATTTTACCTTCCCCAATATCAATGTACTATGGCTGAACTGTCAAAAGAAGAAAAAAATAAAATAAGCCATAGGAGTATGGCACTTAAAAAATTAAAAGAACAATTGGAGGGGATTAAGTGATAGTAATACCAGTTTTTAGTGATACCCATGGCTTTAAAGAAACTATTAAAATGTGTGGTGAAATCGCCATGGGTTATGATTTCTTTTTTCACTTAGGTGATAATATTAAAGATGCATTGGAAATAGAAAGGCTCAGTGGTAAACAAGGGTTTAAAGTAGTAGGTAACACAGACCTAGGTGCTAAAGGAGATGAAAAGATATTACTTACAATAAAAGGAAAAAGGATACTATTGAGCCATGGTCATCAATTCGGTGTTAAAAGTGGTTTAACCCGCTTATCATATTACTGTGAAGAAAATAATATCGATTTAGCTATTTTTGGCCATACCCATGTAAGTTTAATTGAAGAATTTAATGGTATAAAGTTTTTTAATCCTGGCAGCCCTGTTTTACCAAGGGGTGGAACTAGAAGAAGCTACGGGGTTATATCTATTAGTGATGAAGGTATTTGGTTAGAATTAAAATCTTTATAAAAAATTTAAAAAAGGTATTTACAAATTGGAAATGTTTTTGTATAATAAAAATCGTTCCTCTTAGAAAAAATAAAAATAAAACACCTAAAAAATAAAAATAAAAAATAAAAAAAGGTGTTGACAAAAACAAAGAGGGATGATATAATAAATCTTGTCGTTGAGATGACGACGAAAAAAATAAAATACGCCCGTAGCTCAGGGGATAGAGCAACGGACTTCTAATCCGTGTGTCGGAGGTTCGAATCCTCCCGGGCGTGCCATTTAATTGATAGCACTGTGGTGGATGTAGCTCAGTTGGTTAGAGCGCCAGATTGTGGCTCTGGAGGTCGAGGGTTCGATTCCCTTCATTCACCCCATAAAATAAATTTATTAACTGACGATGGGGTATAGCCAAGTCGGTAAGGCACGGGACTTTGACTCCCGCATTCGTAGGTTCGAGTCCTGCTACCCCAGCCAAAGACGAGCCATTAGCTCAGTCGGTAGAGCACCTGACTTTTAATCAGGGTGTCCCGCGTTCGAGTCGCGGATGGCTCACCATTTGCGAGGATGGTGGAACTGGCAGACACGCTAGACTTAGGATCTAGTGCTTCGGCGTGAGGGTTCAACTCCCTCTCCTCGCACCAGTTTTGCGGAAGTGGCTCAGTGGTAGAGCATCGCCTTGCCAAGGCGAGGGTCGCGGGTTCAAATCCCGTCTTCCGCTCCAAATAATTGTTAACCCAGAGCAAGTTGCTCTTTTTTTTTGAATTTCTCTTGTCTTTAGGGAGAAAATAGGTTATAATTATTACTGTTAATTTAAAAATTTATAGATGCGAGGGTTCAACTCCCTCTCATCGCACCAGACTTTGAAACGATACCCGTAAGGGTATTTTTTGTACAATTAGAGAACTGTATATTTCTTAAACTGGTTTTAGTTATCAGTATATTTTATAGATGGAAGGTAAATATAAATACTATAAATTAGAAAATTTTTTTATAAATAAGCAATATCATAGAATAAATATTTTGCTTAAATAAAATTCTATGTTATAATTAGATGGTTAATTCTATATACATAAATTTTTTTCGTATTCAAGGAGGTATTATTGTGAAAGCAAATTGGGAAAAAACTGGTAAAAATGTAGGGGTATTAACTGTAGAAATTTCTGAAGAAGCTGTGGCAGCTGCCATTGACAAAGCATATATAAAACTTAGAAAAGAAATTAATCTTCCCGGCTTCAGAAAAGGTAAAGTGCCAAGAAATATTTTAGAAAAAAGGTTTGGTATAGAAATTTTTTATGAAGATGCAAGTCATTTCTTATTACAAGAGTATTACCCAAAAGCTGTAGAAGAAGTGAAAATCGAGCCTGTTGATAAACCAGAGATCGATATTGAACAAATGGAAGCTGGAAAACCTTTTATTTTTAAGGCTACTATTACTGTAAAACCAGAAGTTGAACTAGGTCAATACACTAAATTAGGTATAGAAAAAAATGAAAAGGAAGTTACAGAGGCAGATGTAGAAGCTGAGATTGAAAGAATCCGCAATCAAGATGCTGTTTTAGAAGTAGCTCCTGAAGGTTCAACTGTGGAAAATGGGGATACAGCAGTTATTGATTTTGTAGGTTCAATAGATGGTGTTGAATTCCCTGGTGGAACTGGCAATAACTATCCTTTAGTTATTGGATCAGGTACTTTCATTCCTGGTTTTGAAGAGCAGTTAATCGGTAAAAGTGTTGGAGATGTAGTCGATGTTAATGTAACTTTCCCAGAGGAATACCATGCTCAAGATTTGGCTGGTAAAGATGCGGTATTTAAAGTTACTATTAATGAAATTAAAAGAAAAGTGTTGCCCGAATTAAATGATGAGTTTGCTAAAGATCACAATTTTGAAAACCTTCAAGCATTAAAAGATGATGTTTTTAATAAACTAAAAGAAAAGGCAAAAGCTGAAGCTCAAAGGGAATATGAAAATAAAGTGTTTGAAAAGGTTTTAGAGAATTCACAAGTAGAAATTCCCCAAGTAATGATCGATGATAAAGTAGAAGATATGTTAAAAGAAATGGAACAAAACCTTGCTCAACAAGGACTAGACTTAGAGACATATTTTAAGTTTACTGGTACAACCAGAGAACAAGCTAAAGAACAACTTAAACAAAGGGCTGAAGAAGAGGTAAAGTTCTCTCTAATTATGGAAGCAATTATTCAAAAAGAAAACTTTGAAATTACTGAAGAAGAATACCAAAAAGAAATAGAAAGTATAGCTAAAGCATATAATCAAGATGTAGAAAAAATTAAGCCAATTCTAGAAGCACAAAAATCACTTGTAGAAGATGGAATTAAAAGAAGAAAAGCCTTCGAGTTAATTTTAGCTAACTAATTTTTACTGAATAAAAAGCTTAAATTAACATAAAATTAAAAGCTAGGAAGGTGGTTTGTAATGAATTTAATACCTATTGTAGTGGAGCAAACCAACAGAGGAGAACGTTCCTACGATATTTATTCACGTCTTTTAAAAGATAGGATAATTTTTATTGGAAGCCCTATTGATGATAATGTAGCAAATTTAGTTATTGCTCAACTTCTGTTTTTAGAAGCTGAAGACCCTGACAAAGATATATATTTATATATTAATAGTCCAGGGGGATCTGTATCTGCAGGTTTAGCAATGTATGATACTATGCAGTATATTAAGCCTGATGTTTCAACAATATGTGTAGGTATGGCTGCTAGTATGGGAGCATTTTTATTAGCTGCTGGTGCTAAAGGTAAACGCTTTGCTTTACCTAATAGTGAAATTATGATTCACCAACCTTCAGGTGGCTTCCAAGGTCAAGCTAGTGATATAAAAATACATGCAGAGCATATACTAAAAATTAAAAATAGAATTAATGAAATATTAGCAGAGAGAACTGGGCAGCCTATCGAGAAAATAGAAAGGGATTCAGATAGGGATAGATTTATGTCTGCCCAAGAAGCATTAGAGTATGGAATAATTGACAAAGTTATGGAGCGCCACACCCGTTAACTAAGAGAGGTGATCAAATGAAATTCAATGATGACAGAGGAAATTTAAAATGTTCCTTTTGTGGGAAGCCACAAGAGCAAGTAAGGAAATTAGTTGCAGGACCAGGTGTGTACATTTGTGATGAGTGTATAGAACTTTGTAATGAGATAATAGAAGAAGAATTTGCTGATGAAATTGATTTAGATGTTACAGATATCCCTAAACCTAAAGAAATAAAAGAAATATTAGATCAATATGTCATTGGGCAAGATAATGCTAAAAAAGCTTTATCTGTAGCAGTCTATAATCACTATAAAAGAATAAAATCTCCCGTTGATAACGATGATGTAGAATTACAAAAAAGTAATATTCTTCTTCTAGGGCCGACCGGTGTAGGTAAGACATTACTAGCCCAAACTTTAGCTAGGATTTTAAATGTACCTTTTGCCATTGCAGATGCTACATCTTTAACTGAAGCTGGATATGTTGGTGAAGATGTAGAAAATATTCTCCTTAAGTTAATCCAAGCAGCTGATTACGATGTAGAAAAAGCAGAAAAAGGTATAATCTATATTGATGAAATTGATAAAATTGCTAGAAAATCTGATAATCCATCGATTACCAGGGATGTTTCTGGTGAAGGAGTGCAACAAGCGTTATTGAAAATACTAGAAGGGACCGTTGCTTCTGTTCCACCTCAAGGTGGTAGAAAACATCCTCATCAGGAATTTATCCAAATAGATACCACTAACATTTTGTTCATTTGTGGTGGTGCCTTTGATGGCATTGAAAAAATTATTCAAAATAGAATTGGTAAAAAGGTATTAGGTTTTGGTTCTGATGTTAAAAGTAAAAATGAAATCAATATTGGAGAAATATTGAATAATATTCTCCCAGAGGATTTACTAAAATTTGGTTTAATCCCTGAGTTTGTAGGTAGAGTTCCAGTGGTAGCAACATTAGACTCACTAGATGAAGAAGCACTAATTAGAATATTAATCGAACCTAAAAATTCCTTAGTTAAACAATACCAAAAATTATTTAAAATGGATAATGTGGTATTGGAGTTCCAAGAAGAAGCATTGAAGGCAATTGCCGCTGAAGCAATAAAGAGAAAAACCGGTGCCCGTGGCTTAAGGGCAATAATGGAAAAATTAATGCAGGATATAATGTTTGACATTCCATCAAGAAATGATATTACTAAATGTATAATAACTAAGGAAACAGTAACTGAAAGGGCTGAACCAATTATAGTAACTGGTGAAAAAACTGCTAAAAAAAGGCGGAAAAAAGGTGAATCTGCATAGTTAAAGGAAGCTATAGGCTTCCTTTAATGTTTATTTTTAAATAATTATTTTTTAGTTTAAATGGATATTTCCCCTGTTCAATGTCAATAATAAGTAAGAAAAAAATTACTAAGTTTAAAAAGGGGGAATATCTATGTCTGATATATTGGGGATAATTACTGTAGTTCAAATATTTTTTGCTATAGTAATTGGGCTTTATTTTTGGAATCTATTAAAAGCACAACAAACTACTAAAGTTGCCATAGATAGAGAATCTAAAAAAGAAATGGAAAAACTTCAGCGAATGAGGGAAATTTGTTTAACAGAACCTTTATCTGAAAAAACGAGACCTACAACATTTCAGGAGATTATAGGTCAAGAGCAAGGATTAAAAGCCTTAAGAGCAGCTCTTTGTGGTAGTAATCCACAACATGTAATTATTTATGGACCACCAGGGGTAGGGAAAACAGCAGCAGCCCGTTTAGTTTTAGAAGAGGCAAAAAATAATCCTTTATCTCCATTTAAAAAGAGTGCTAAATTTGTGGAATTAGATGCTACTACAGCTAGGTTTGATGAGCGGGGGATAGCAGATCCTTTAATTGGTTCAGTTCATGACCCGATTTATCAGGGAGCTGGTGCTATGGGTATGGCAGGTATACCACAGCCTAAACCAGGAGCTGTAACTAAAGCCCATGGAGGAATTTTATTTATTGATGAAATTGGAGAATTACATCCTATTCAAATGAATAAACTATTGAAGGTGTTGGAAGATAGAAAGGTGTTTTTAGAGTCTGCTTATTACAGTTCTGAAGATCATAACATTCCACGACATATTCACGAAATATTTCAGAAAGGGTTGCCTGCAGATTTTCGTTTAGTAGGGGCAACTACAAGACAACCTGAAGAAATCCCTCCTGCTATTCGTTCTAGATGTGTAGAAGTATTCTTCAGGTCATTAAAACCTGATGAAATAGGTATTATATCATTAAATGCCTGTAGAAAAATAAATTTTCCTATAGAAGAACAGGCAATAGAGGTTATTAAAAAATATGCCACAAATGGCCGTGAGGCAGTTAATGTAGTCCAAATAGCAGCAGGAATTGCTATAAATGAGGGTAGAGATATTATTAAACAAAGTGATATTGAATGGGTCGTAAATAGTAGTCAAATTACACCAAGGCCAGAAAAGAAAGTATCCGCTAACCCTCAAATTGGTTGTGTTAATGGTTTAGCAGTATATGGTCCTAATATGGGTACACTTATCGAAATAGAAGTTACTGCCACAAAAAGTTCTGCAGGACGTGGTAATATTTATATTACTGGGGTTGTAGAAGAAGAGGAATTAGGTAGTGGTGCTAGAAAGATAAGAAGGAAAAGCATGGTTAAAGGCTCAATCGAGAATGTATTAACGGTGTTAAAGAGATATATGAAGGAAGATCCAAGGGATTATGATATCCATATAAATTTTCCAGGCGGTGTTCCAATTGATGGGCCTTCTGCTGGAGTAGGGATAGCTACTGCTATTTATTCTGCTATAACTGGTAAGTATATAGATTCTAAAATTGCTATGACTGGTGAAGTTTCAATACGGGGATTTGTTAAACCTGTAGGTGGCATTGTTCCTAAAATAGAAGCTGCCCGTCAAGCTGGGGTAACAAGGGTTTTTATCCCTAAAGATAATTTTCAAGAAATTTTAAGGGATATCAAAGAAATTGAGATAATTCCCGTTGAAACGGTGGATGAATTATTGAAAGCTATATTTGTAGAAGGATTAAGTGTTCAAAGGGTTACAGTTCTTAGTACAGTATCTATAGGGCAAGGATAGTCTCCTTGTCTTTTTTTTCATGATGGTATAAAATACAATTAATTAACAATAACAAATTATTACAAAAAAGTTGGGGGTGTAACATTTGGAGCAAAGGATGAGAAAATTACCTTTAATGCCATTGAGGGGAATAATTGTTTTCCCTAATATGATTATACATTTAGATGTTGGAAGAGAAAAATCTGTGGCAGCATTAAATGCTGCAATGGTAAATGATAGTGAAATAATTTTAGTAACTCAAAAGGATAGTAGAGTTGAAGAGCCTAAAGAAGAAGATTTATACAGTTTTGGGACTTTAGCGGAAATTAAACAAGTATTAAAATTGCCCGGTGGTACTATTAGAGTATTAGTTGAAGGGGTAAATAGAGTAAAAATTAAGGAATACATTTATAATGAAAATTACATTGAAGTAGAAGCAGAATTGCTGTTAGAAAATGAAGAAATAAATACTGAAATGGAAGCTTTAATGCGTAATGTTTTATATCAATTTGAACAATACATAAAACTAAGTAAAAAAATCCCGCCAGATACTTTAGAAGTTGTGGAAAATGTCAATGAACCGGGTAGGTTTGCAGATCTTATAACTTCCCATTTGACTCTAAAGGTAGAACAAAAACAGGAAGTCCTTGAAGCCATATCTCCTAAGGAGAGGTTGTTTAAAGTATTAGAAATTTTATCAAAGGAAATTCAGATTTTAGAAATAGAAAGAAATATCAGTAACAGGGTTAAAAAGCAGATAGAAAAAACACAAAAAGAATACTATTTAAGGGAACAGATTAAAGCAATTCAAAAGGAATTAGGTGAAACCCAAAAAGAAGAGGTTGATGAGTATAGAAAAAAACTGAATTCATTAGGTATTAGTGAAGAAATTAAAAATAAAATAGAAAAAGAGATCGATAGGTTAGAGAAAATGGCCCCTAATGCTGCAGAAAGTACTGTACTTAGAAACTATTTAGATTGGGTATTAGGTTTGCCGTGGAATACTTATACTAAAGATAGACTAGATATACAAAATGCTGAAAAAATTTTAGATGAAGACCATTATGGTTTAACCAAAGTTAAAGAAAGGATATTAGAATTCTTAGCAGTAAAACAACTTACACAAAATTTAAAAAGTCCAATTATCTGTTTAGTTGGACCACCAGGAGTTGGTAAAACTTCCTTAGCTAAATCTATAGCCCGATCCCTAGAAAGGAAATTTGTTCGTATTTCCTTAGGGGGAGTTAGAGATGAAGCAGAAATAAGGGGCCATAGAAGGACCTATGTCGCTGCTCTTCCTGGTAGAATTATCCAAGGGATGAAAACTGCTGGTTCCTCAAACCCAGTATTTTTACTTGACGAAATAGATAAAATGAGTATGGATTTTAGGGGAGACCCTTCTGCAGCTTTATTAGAGGTATTGGATCCAGAACAAAATTCTACTTTTAGTGATCATTATATAGAATTACCCTTCGATTTAAGTAAAGTATTGTTTATAACAACTGCCAATGCTCTACATCCAATTCCTAGACCACTTTTAGATAGAATGGAAGTTATTTATATTGAAGGCTATACAGAAGAGGAAAAATTGGCTATTGCCAAAAAGTATCTACTCCCTAAGAAAATGAAAGAACATGGATTAGAAGTTAATCAATTTATAGTTTCTGAACAGGCCCTAACTAAAGTAATTAGAGAATATACTAGGGAAGCTGGTGTTAGAAACTTAGAAAGGGTTTGCGCTACCCTTTGTAGAAAAGGAGCTAAAGAAATAGTTAGAGGAGCTGAAAAAGTAAAAATTACTGCTCAAAACCTCCACACATATTTAGGAGCCCCTAAATATCGTTGGGGTGTTAGGGAAGAGAAAGATGAAGTGGGAGTAGCTACAGGTTTAGCTTGGACAGAAACAGGGGGAGATATTTTAGCAGTTGAAGTAACTACTATGCCAGGGACAGGAAAATTGATTTTAACAGGAAAATTAGGTGAAATAATGCAGGAATCAGCTAGGGCAGCATTGAGTTTAATTCGTTCTAAAGCTCATCAACTGAACATTGATCCTGAGTTTTATAAAAATATAGATATCCACATTCATGTTCCTGAAGGAGCTATACCTAAAGATGGTCCTTCAGCTGGGATTACAATAGCTACATCATTACTTTCTGCGTTAATTAATAAAGGGATTAGTAGAAATGTTGCTATGACAGGGGAAATAACTTTAAGAGGGAAAGTGTTACCTATAGGTGGTGTTAAAGAAAAGGTTTTAGCTGCCCATAGGGCTGGTATTAAAACTGTTATTTTACCTAAAGATAACAAAAAAGATCTAGAAGATATACCCAACAATATAAGAAAAAAAATTAGTATTAAATTTGTAGAGAAAATTGAAGAGGTTTGGGATATTGCATTAGTAGGTGAGAGTTATGAAAATAACAAGTAGTGAATATTTAGCTAGTGCTGTAAAACCTGAGCAATATCCTGAATTAGTTGTACCTGAAGTAGCTTTAGTTGGGCGATCTAATGTAGGGAAATCATCTTTTATTAATACGATGATTAACCGAAAAAATTTGGCTAGAACCAGTGGTAAACCAGGGAAAACCCAAACTTTAAATTTTTATTTAGTTAATAATTCGATGATCTTTACAGATGTGCCAGGTTACGGTTTTGCCAAAGTAGCTAAAAGTCATCGCCAAGCTTGGCAGAAAATGATTGAAGAATATTTATTAAAAAGGGAAAATCTTAAAGGGGTAGTACAGCTTATCGATATTAGACATCTTCCTACTAATGAAGATAAGGAAATGTTTTTTTGGCTTTTAGAAAAACAAATTCCTGTAATGGTTGTATTGACAAAGGCAGATAAGATATCTAAAGGTAAAGTGCAAAAACATGTTAGTGATATTTGTAAACAACTAAATATACCATTATCTTATCCCATTGTTTTTTCTTCAGAAACTGGCCTAGGTCGTGAAGAAGCTTGGGAAGCAATTCTAGATTTTATTCAATTATAAATAACAATATCAAAGCATATTAAATCTAATTTCATAGGTTTAATATGCTTTGAATAAAATTATTTTTTAAAATGAATTATTTTTTTATGATTAACAAATAATAAGCTTAGTTATTGAGGATATTTAAATTATAAAATTTTATTTTAAAAAAGTATTGACAACCAACATTAATCTGTGATATATTATTACATGTCGCCGCGAGGTGACAAAAAAGAAAAAAGTTCTTTGAAAAAGTTCCTTGAAAGAAAAACCTTTCAGGAAAGAATATAGCATCGAAAAAACTTTGAGTTTAAGTCAGGAAAACTTTTCAATTTTTATGGAGAGTTTGATCCTGGCTCAGGACGAACGCTGGCGGCATGCCTCACACATGCAAGTCGAACGGGGTTAGGTTGAGAGCTTGCTTTTGACCTAACCTAGTGGCGGACGGGTGAGTAACGCGTGGGCAACCTACCCTACAGTCTGGGATACCATCGGGAAACTGAT
>NZ_FOIF01000022.1 GCF_900111575.1 Anaerobranca gottschalkii DSM 13577
TTTAGCAACTAAAGAAAAATGAGCGATGGGATCATCGTATTCCTTCTCTAATTCATCCAAAAAGCCTAAACTCTTTACCTTTCTTTGCTTAGGTTTTTTAGTTTGAGGATCTCTATAACTTTCTACAATTGATAAATAAATTCTACCATTTGGTCTTTTATCTTTTTTTAAAAACATGTTTATCACCCACTACCATTATAGCATAGAGTTACATAGAATTACAAGAAAAAGTTTAAAATTTGACAAAAAAATATCCTTGTATTTACTGGTATTACAAGGTTTTTTGAGTTGTTATTTAGTTTTTTGGTGAAAAACTCGGGAATTAATAAATACAATCTTTTTCCAAAAGATCTTGACTTATAATTGGAATATTGATAATATATAGGTGTAAAAAGGAGTAGTAATACATATACTAAATGACGGGGATAATTTTTTTTAAAGATAGTGGGACAAAAATTAAATATACGGGACATTATTTGACCCAAATAAATTAAGTTTTTTAGTTTGAATGGAGGCCATTTAATGAAGCCAATTATCCAAATACAGAAAAAAATTGCCCCAGAAACCATTGAAATTATCAAAAAGAGGCATAATATATTAAGAACCATTGCCCATCTTCAACCTATTGGTAGAAGGGGCTTAGCTAATCAAATGGGATTAGGGGAGCGTGTTTTACGGACAGAAATAGATTTTCTGAAATCCCAAGGTTTTATCAATGTGAATCCTTCAGGCATGAATCTTACTGAAGAAGGAATTGAATTATTAACGGAAATGGCTGACTATGTCAAAGAGCTATTAGACCTTAAAAATATTGAAGAGCAATTAGAAATAAAACTAGGAATAGGGCAAGTCAATATTGTCCCCGGTGATAGTAATGAAAATCCTTTAGTTAAAAAAGAATTAGGTAAAGCTGCTGCAAAAGTGTTACAAAGATTTGTCAATGATGGAGATATCATCGCAGTTACTGGAGGTACTACAATCGCTACTATTCCAGAAAATTTACCTAAATTATCTAAAAATGTTTTAGTTGTTCCTGGTCGGGGGGCATTAGGAGAAAAAGTTGAAATTCAAGCAAATACAATAGTAGCTGCTATGGCTACACAACTAGGTGGAAATTACAAAATGCTCCATGTGCCAGAAAATTTAAGTCCTGAGGCTATGGAAAAATTAACAGAAGACCCTAAGATTCAAGAAGTTTTGCAAGCTATAAGAAAGGCAAATATATTGATCCATGGTATTGGAGATGCCTTAGAAATGGCAAAAAGACGGGGCACCTCAGAAGAAAACCTTAGATTATTAGAAAAAAAGGAAGCTGTGGCAGAAGCCTTTGGTTACTACTTCGATAAAGATGGAAATATAGTTCATCAGGCAAACAGTGTTGGATTGAGGTTAGAAGATTTAGAAAAAATACCATTGATAATTGCCATTGCAGGTGGAAAAGATAAAGCTAAAGCAATTAAATCAATTGCTGCCAGCAAAAAACAGCATATTTTAATAACCGATGAAGGGGCAGCTTTGGAGCTTTTAAAACTTTGTTAATCCTAGCCTAATAGGCTGTGGAAATATAAAAAAATATAAGGAGGAGTTTATTGTGACTGTAAGAGTAGGTATAAACGGTTTTGGAAGTATTGGAAGAAGGGTGTTCAGAATTGCCCACAACAATCCTAATATTGAAATCGTTGCAATCAACGACTTGACTGATGCTAAGACTCTAGCTCATCTATTAAAATATGACACAAACTATGGAACTTTTCAAGCTGATGTTAAATCTGAAGGTAACTACATTGTAGTAGATGGTAAAAAAGTAGAAGTAACTGCCCACAGAAACCCTGCAGATATCCCATGGGGTGAAAAAGGTGTTGATGTAGTTATCGAAGCAACGGGAGTATTTAGAAGCAAAGAAAAATGCCAAGCCCACATCGATGCTGGTGCTAAAAAAGTTCTTATCACTGCTCCTGCTAAAAATGAAGATATCACTATTGTTATGGGTGTTAATGAAAAAGACTACGATCCAGCAAACCATCACATTATTTCAAATGCATCTTGTACCACTAACTGCTTAGCACCTTTTGCTAAAGTTATTCACGAGAAATTTGGTATTGTTAAAGGGCTTATGACAACTGTTCACTCATATACTAATGACCAAAGATTGTTAGATCTACCCCATGATGATTTAAGAAGAGCTAGGGCAGCTAGTCAATCTATCATCCCAACTACTACTGGTGCTGCTCAAGCTGTAGCTTTAGTTTTACCAGAGCTTAAAGGTAAGTTCAATGGTTTCGCCATGAGGGTTCCAACTCCAACTGTTTCTGTAGTTGACATGACTGTAGAATTAGCTAAAGGAACTACTGCTGAAGAAATCAATGCTGTATTAAAAGAAGCTGCTGAAGGTGAATTAAAAGGAATTTTACATTTCAGTGAAGAACCATTAGTATCTTCTGACTACAAAGGTTCACCATATTCTTCAATCATCGATGGATTATCTACTATGGTAATTGGCGATAATATGGCTAAAATTATTTCTTGGTACGACAATGAGTGGGGTTACTCTTGCCGTGTTGTAGACTTAATTCTTTACATGGCTGAAAAAGGTATTTAGTACTTGAAAAAGGGGATGGGGCTTTCCCCATTCCCTTAAAAAATATAAAGGAGGTTTAATCATATGAATAAAATGACCGTTAGAGATATCGATCCCCGTGGTAAAAGGGTTTTTGTTAGAGTTGATTTTAATGTGCCAATGGCTGATGGGGAAATAACCGATGATACAAGGATTAGGGCTGCCCTCCCTACTATCAACTATTTAATAGAAAAAGGTGCTAAAGTAATATTAGCTTCCCATTTAGGTAGGCCAAAAGGAGAGTTCAATCCTAAATACAGCTTGAAAAAAGTAGGAGAAAAATTATCTGGGTATCTAAATAAAGAAGTAAAGGTCACTGAGACAGTAGTAGGTGATGATGTTAAAGAAGCTATCGCTGCTATGGAAGACGGTGATGTTATTTTACTAGAAAATGTAAGATTTATGCCTGGTGAAGAGAAAAATAATCTAGAATTAGCTAAACAAATGGCAGACCTTGCTGATATTTTTGTCAACGATGCCTTCGGTGCTGCCCATAGAGCCCACTCATCAACGGCAGGAATTGCAGAGTATTTACCAGCAGTTGCCGGTTTCTTAATGGAAAAAGAAATCGAGATGTTAGGTAATGCCGTTGATAATCCACAAAGACCCTTTGTTGCCATCATTGGTGGAGCTAAGGTAAGTGATAAAATTGGTGTTATTGAAAACTTATTAAAGAAAGTGGATACTTTAATAATTGGTGGAGGTATGGCTAATACTTTCCTAAAAGCTCAAGGTTATGAGTTAGGTAAATCTTTAGTTGAAGAAGATAAAATTGAATTAGCAAAAGAGTTACTAGCAGAAGCTAAAGCTAAAAATGTAGAACTTCTGTTACCCACTGATTTAGTAGTTGCTGACAAATTCGATCCTCAAGCCCAATCCCAAGTAGTAGCTATTGATCAAATCCCAGCTGATTGGATGGCTTTAGATATCGGTCCTAAAACCGTGGAATTATTTGCCGATAGAATAGCTAAAGCAAAAACTATTGTTTGGAACGGGCCTATGGGAGTTTTTGAAATGGATGCCTTTGCAAAAGGAACAGAAGGTGTGGCAAAAGCTTTAGCAGAAAGTAATGGAATTACCATCGTCGGTGGAGGAGATTCTGCTGCAGCTGTAGAAAAGGTAGGTTTAGCTGATAAAATGAGCCATATATCCACTGGTGGTGGAGCGTCATTAGAATATCTAGAAGGTAAAGTATTACCAGGTGTTGATTGTCTAAAAGATAAGTAGGGGGTTTTAGTGTGAGAAAACCTATTATAGCTGGTAATTGGAAAATGCATAAAACCAGCTCTGAAACAAAAGAATTTATTTTAGAGTTGTTAAACAATTTTTCTGAGTTAGAAAATGTAGAGGTAGTCATTTGTCCACCCTTTACCAGTCTAGAAACAGCGGCTAACTTGTTAAAGGGTAGTAATATTAAGCTAGGAGCACAAAATGTCCATTACGAAAAAAGTGGTGCTTTTACAGGAGAAGTGGCTCCTGATATGTTAAAAGATCTTGGGGTAGACTATTGTATAATAGGGCATTCAGAAAGACGCCAATATTTTGGAGAAACCGATGAAACTGTCAACAAAAAGGTAAAAGCAGTTTTAGAGGTGGGTATTATACCGATAATGTGTGTCGGTGAAACATTGTCTGAAAGGGAAAATGGGGAAACTGAATCGGTTTGTAAAACTCAAGTTACTGAAGGATTAAAAGGCTTAACAGCTGAGGAAATTAAAAAAGTAGTAATAGCCTATGAACCTGTTTGGGCCATAGGAACTGGTAAATCCGCTACAAAAGAAGATGCCGATGAAACTATCGGCTATATCAGAAAAGTAGTGGAAGAGATAGCTGGCAAAGAAGTAGCTGATGCCATTAGAATTCAATATGGTGGCAGTGTAAAACCTGAAAATATTACATCTTATATGGAGATGCCCCAAATTGATGGAGCTTTAGTGGGAGGAGCATCTTTACAAGTGAAATCCTTTTTAGAAATAGCAAAATTTTAGGGGGATTAATGATGAATATACCCAAACCAGTAGTGCTTATGATTTTAGATGGATGGGCTATAAATAATGAAGAAATGGGCAATGCAATAAAGCAAGCAAATACACCTTTTTATAATAAATTTAAAGGGGATTATCCCAATACTGTATTAGCTGCCAGTGGTCTAAGTGTAGGACTTCCTGAAGGTCAGATGGGTAATTCAGAAGTAGGACACTTAAACATTGGGGCTGGAAGAGTAGTTTATCAAGAATTGACTAGAATTACAAAGTCAATTGGAGATGGTGACTTTTATCAAAATTTAGAATTAAATGCTAGTATAGATAACTGTCTAAAGCATAACACTCCCCTTCATTTAATGGGTCTTTTATCTGATGGTGGAGTACACAGTCATATTAATCATTTATTTGCTTTAGTAGAATTGGCGAAAAATAAAGGGTTAAGAGAAGTATATATCCATTGTATTTTAGATGGTAGGGATGTACCACCGAAAAGTGCCAAAACCTATGTAAGACAGCTAGAAGAAAAATTAACAGAAATAGGTGTAGGTAAAATTGCCACTATTAGTGGTAGATACTATTCTATGGATAGAGATAAACGTTGGGAACGGACTAAATTGGCCTATGATTTATACGTAAAAGGTGAAGGATTAAAAGCGGATTCAGCTTTAGAAGGAATAGAAATGGCCTATAACAGAGAAGAAACCGATGAATTTGTTAAACCTACCTTCATTAAAGGAGGAAAAACAATAGGTGATAACCATTCAATAATTTTCTTTAACTTTAGGCCAGATAGGGCGAGACAAATAACTTGGGCCTTTGTAGATCAAGATTTTTCCGGCTTTGAAAGACAACCTTATCCAAAAGTACATTATACTTGCTTTACCCAATACGATGAAGCACTAGATGTACCGGTAGCTTTCAAGCCCCAAAGTATAACCAATACTTTAGGAGAAGTTTTAGCTAAAGAAGGCAAGAAACAGCTTAGAATAGCTGAAACAGAAAAATATGCCCATGTTACTTTCTTCTTTAACGGAGGAGTTGAAGTGGCAAATGAAAATGAAGATAGGATATTAATTCCTTCACCAAAAGTTGCCACTTATGACCTTGCACCACAGATGAGTGCCTATGAGGTAACGGATAGGGTTATTGAAGAAATAGAAAAGGGAAAATATGACTTCATTTTGATTAACTATGCTAATCCAGATATGGTAGGACATACCGGTGTTATGGAAGCTGCAGTAAAGGCATGTGAAGTTGTTGATGAATGTATTTCCAAAGTAATACCAAAGGTATTGGAAAAAGGTGGGGTTGTATTGTTAACCGCTGACCACGGAAATGCAGATCAAATGGTGGATACAGAAACAGGTAAACCCCATACAGCCCATACTTCCAATCCAGTACCTTTGATATTAGCAGGCATAGGAAATAATATACATTTAAAGGAAGGAGCCCTTTGTGATATAGCTCCTACTGTTTTAAAAATCATGGGAATAGAAAAGCCTGAAGAAATGACAGGTCAACCTTTATTCTAAAAAATTTAAGGAGGTAAAAGGATATGAGTAGAATTTACGAAGTTTACGCTAGGGAAGTATTAGATTCTAGGGGTAATCCCACTGTAGAAGTAGAAGTAGTTTTAGAGGATGGTACTGTAGGTAGAGCAATGGTTCCATCAGGAGCATCTACCGGTGCTTATGAAGCAGTAGAGTTAAGGGATGGAGACAAAAACCGCTACTTAGGTAAAGGCGTTGAAAAAGCTGTTGCTAATGTTAATGAAATTATTGCTCCTGCTTTAGAAGATGCTGATGCCTTAGATCAAACTTATATTGATAATTTACTAATTGAACTAGATGGCACCCCTAACAAAGGTAAATTAGGTGCAAATGCTATTTTAGGTGTATCTATGGCAGTTGCTAGAGCTGCAGCGGCTTATTTAGGTCTACCCCTTTACAAGTATCTTGGTGGAGTAAATGCTAAAACTTTACCAGTTCCAATGATGAATATCTTAAATGGTGGTGCCCATGCCGATAACAATGTTGATATCCAAGAGTTTATGGTAATGCCAGTTGGAGCTGAATCCTTTAAAGAAGCTTTAAGAATGGGTGCTGAAATTTTCCACAACCTAAAAGCAGTTCTTAAATCTAAAGGGTTAAATACTGCAGTAGGTGATGAAGGTGGTTTTGCTCCTAACTTAGAATCAAATGAAGCAGCCCTTAAAGTTATTATGGAAGCCATCGAAAAAGCTGGTTATGTACCAGGAAAAGATGTAGTATTAGCTTTAGACGTTGCAGCAACTGAAATTTACAAAGATGGTAAATATCATTTAGCAGGAGAAGGAATTGTAAAGACTTCTGAAGAGATGATCGAATTTTATGCTGACTTAGTAGAAAAATATCCAATAGTTTCTATCGAAGATGGTCTTGCTGAAGACGATTGGGATGGTTGGGTAAAATTCACTGAAAAATTAGGTCACAAACTACAAATTGTAGGTGATGACTTATTCGTAACTAACACTAAAAAATTAGCTGAAGGTATTGAAAGAAAAGCTGGTAACTCTATTTTAATTAAACTTAACCAAATTGGTACTATTACTGAAACATTAGATGCCATCGAAATGGCTAAGAGGGCAGGTTATACTTGCATAATTTCTCACCGTTCTGGTGAAACTGAAGATTCAACTATAGCTGACTTGGCAGTTGCTACTAATGCTGGTCAAATCAAAACCGGTGCACCTTCTAGAACTGATAGGGTAGCTAAATACAATCAATTATTGAGAATTGAAGATGAACTTGATATCACTGCAAAATATCCTGGTTTAACCACTTTCTATAACTTAAGATAATTATTTAATAACAGCCTTGATTTTAAGCAACAATCCCAATATAGGGCAGGTATTTTTACCTGTCCTCCCTTTATTCTTAAGAGGAATTATAACAATATTTTACAATTTTGTAGTAGATAAGTTGCTATTTAATTAGGCTTATGATAAAATTAGTGTTGGTATTATCTATTAACTAACTCAGCAAAAATAAGGAGGTGGGGAGTTTGGAATTAGTATTAAAAATATTACACGCCCTATTAGCTATCGCTTTGGTTGCCGGTGTACTAATGCAATCAGGTAAAAGTGCTGGTCTTTCTGGAGCTATTGGAGGTCAACATAGCTTTGGAAAAACTAAAACTTTGAATGAGAAGCTTTCAAAAATAACTTCTTATGTGGCTATTCTCTTTGTAGTTAGCTCTATAGTCTTAAGTTTTGTATTAGGGCGATAAAATGAACCCACCCACCCTAACCTATGTTGGGGTGCTTATTCTGTACTAGTTAGGAAATTTTTCAAAGTTTGTAAGGAGGAAAAGGATATGGAAAACATCTACATAATTCTAGCACCAGTTCTAGGATTAGTAGCATTAGCTTATGCTTTTATCTTAACCCAACGTATTAACAAACTTGAAGTTGGTAATGAGAGGATGAAAGAACTAGCTGATGCCATTACTGAAGGTGCCATGGCTTTCTTAAATAGAGAGTATAAAACCTTAGTATACTTTGTTGCAGTTGTAGCAGTGGCACTAGTATTTGCTATTAACTATCAAACAGCTATATCTTTTATTGTTGGAGCAGTTTTCTCAGCAGTAGCAGGAAATATTGGTATGCGAATTGCTACTAAAGCTAATGTTAGAACTGCCAACGCTGCTAAACAGGGTATGAATCCAGCTCTTCAAGTTGCTTTCAACGGTGGAGCAGTTATGGGTATGGCCGTTGTTGGTTTAGGTTTATTTGGTGTAGGTACTTTATACTTGATATTTGAAGACCCTCAAATTGTTAATGGTTTTGCTCTAGGTGCTTCATCAATAGCCCTCTTTGCCAGGGTCGGTGGTGGTATTTATACTAAAGCTGCCGACGTTGGAGCTGACTTGGTAGGTAAAGTAGAAGCAGGAATCCCAGAAGACGATCCAAGAAACCCTGCAGTTATTGCTGACAATGTTGGTGACAATGTCGGTGATGTTGCTGGTATGGGAGCTGACCTATTTGAGTCTTATGTAGGTTCCATTATCGCTGCTATGGTTTTAGGTTTCGCAGCCTTTGGTATTGAGGGTGTACTATTGCCCCTTCTCTTAGCAGGAGTTGGAATAGTTTTCTCAATTATCGGTACATTCTTCGTTAAAGCTAAAGAAGGAAAAAGTTTAAGTGCTGCCCTTGAAAGGGGTACAGTAATTAGTGGTGGATTAACTTTAATTGTTGCTTTCTTCTTAAATATGTGGTTAACCGGTGAAAATGGAGTGTTTTACGCCATTGTTGCTGGTCTTGTAGCAGGATTGGCTATTGGTAGAATTACAGAATACTATACATCTGGTGATCACAAACCTGTTCAAGGTATTGCCCAATCATCTCAAACTGGTCCAGCTACAACTATTATTAGTGGTTTAGCAGTTGGTATGAAGAGTACTATGCTACCTATAGTAGTAATTGCAGTTGGTATTTTAGTAGCCTTTAAGTTTGCAGGTCTATTTGGTATCGCAATAGCTGCCGTTGGTATGCTAGCAACTGCTGGTATGACCATTGCAGTAGACGCTTATGGTCCTATTGCTGACAATGCAGGTGGTATTGCTGAAATGGCTCACCTTGACAAAAGTGTAAGGGCAATAACTGACCAATTAGATGCTGTGGGTAACACCACTGCTGCTATTGGTAAAGGTTTTGCCATCGGTTCTGCTGCTCTAACTTCATTAGCTCTTTTCTCAGCTTATACCGAAGCTGTTAACTTAACTGAAACTGGTATAGATTTAACCAATGCACCGGTTATTGCTGGTTTATTTATTGGTGGTATGTTGCCTTTCCTATTCTCTGCTATCACTATGGAAGCAGTGGGTAAAGCTGCATTCGCTATGATCGAAGAAGTTCGTCGTCAATTCAGGGAAATCCCTGGAATCATGGAAGAAAAAGCTAAACCAGATTATGCCCGTTGTGTTGAAATCTCTACCGCAGCTGCTATTAGGGAAATGGTTGTTCCAGGTCTTTTAGCAGTTGGTGTGCCACTTGTAGTAGGTATTTTCTTAGGGCCTGAAGCCCTTGGTGGTTTATTGGCCGGTGCCTTAGTAAGTGGTGTGTTAATGGCTATCATGATGGCCAATGCCGGTGGTGCTTGGGATAATGCTAAAAAATATATTGAAGGTGGAGCTTACGGCGGTAAAGGTACTGAAACCCATGCCGCAGCCGTTGTTGGAGATACTGTAGGTGATCCATTCAAGGATACTTCTGGTCCATCTATCAACATTTTAATTAAGCTAATGACCATTGTATCTTTAGTGTTTGCTCCATTATTCTTAAGGCTATTTTCTTAATTAAATATAACGTAGAACTTGAAAGGACAGGTCTAACCTGTCCTTTTATTTTAAAAGTGTTGATTTTTTTACTTGACAATTCTTTCATTTTTTTTTATTTTATTACTATAGAAAAATTATTCTAAATAATTAAAAGGGAGAGGAGATGTTGTTTTGGAAAAGGAAAAAATTAAAAGTGGTGGTATCCTTGGTTGGATAGAAAAAGTTGGTAACAGATTACCCCATCCTATCACCTTATTCTTCATATTATCTGTTATCACTTTAATTTTATCGTGGTTTGTCAGTTACCTAGGGATTTCTGTAATTCATCCAGTGACAGGGGAAACTGTTCAAGCTGTAAACCTTCTTTCTAGGGAGGGTGTTCAAAATATTTTTAGCAGGGCAGTAAGTAATTTCACCGGTTTTGCACCACTAGGCACTGTTTTAGTGGCAATGTTAGGTGTTGGTGTTGCCGACAGAACTGGATTAATTAAAGCTTTGCTTAAACTCTTGGTTTTAGGGGCACCTGATCGCTTAATAACCGCTGCCGTTGTATTTGCTGGAATAATGTCCAATGTCGCTTCAGATGCAGGCTATGTAGTGCTAGTACCCTTAGGAGCTATTATCTTTGCTGTAAAAGGGAGACATCCTTTAGCTGGTTTAGCTGCTGCCTTTGCAGGGGTATCGGGAGGATTTAGCGCAAACCTACTTTTATCAACTTTAGATCCTTTGTTAGCCGGTTTAACCGCTGAATCTGCAAGGATCCTTGACCCTAATTATTCAGTAGCGCCTACAGTAAATTGGTATTTTATGATCGCATCTACTTTCTTAATAACCATTGTTGGAACTTGGGTTACTGAAAGGATTGTAGCTCCAAGACTTGGAAAATATGAAGGAAAACTTGTTGAAAAGTTAGAAGAAGTTACTAAAGAGGAGAAAAAAGGTTTGCTTTGGGCATTGATAGCTTTACTATTAACTGTAGCTTTCTTTGCCTTCCTAACTGTACCGGAAAATGGTATTTTACGGAATGAACAAGGGCAGTTAATCCAAGGTGTAACTCCTTTTGTCCAAAGTATGGTTCCAATAATAGCATTGTTATTCTTAATTCCAGGTATTGCCTTTGGTTTAGCTGTTGGCACAGTTAGAAATAATTACGATATAGCTACTTATTTATCAAAATCTATGGAAGAAATGGGTGGATATATCGCCTTAGCCTTTGTTGCCGGTCAATTTGTCGCATATTTTAACTGGTCTAACATCGGTACTATTTTAGCGGTATCAGGAGCAGAGTTTTTACAGACTATTAACCTCACTGGAATTCCTTTAATTGTTATGTTTGTTATCGTAACAGGTTTTATCAATTTGTTCTTAGGAAGTGCTTCAG
The DNA here is from genome assembly GCF_900111575.1 of Anaerobranca gottschalkii DSM 13577. NCBI lineage: Bacteria > Bacillati > Bacillota > Clostridia > Eubacteriales > Proteinivoracaceae > Anaerobranca > Anaerobranca gottschalkii. Next base: position 11,300 of record NZ_FOIF01000022.1, read on the forward strand.
CAAAATGGGCTATTATGGCACCGGTTTTTGTTCCCTTGTTTATGCAGCTAGGATATGCTCCTGAGTTTACTCAATTGGCATACCGGATTGGAGATTCAGTAACTAATATAATTTCACCTTTAATGCCATATTTTGCTATAATAATTGCTTTTGCTGAGAAATATGATAAAAATGTGGGAATTGGAACTTTAATTTCTACAATGTTACCATATTCAATAGCGTTCCTTATAACTTGGACCTTAATGTTGATAGTTTGGTTCTACCTCTTACTACCTATTGGTCCAGGTGGAAGTATTTTTCTATAATAGTTAATAAAATAAATAGGGTCAGCTTAACTTCCAATTGAGGTTTTGCTGACTTTATTTTTTGGGTTGTTTTTCTATATATTAACAGTTATAATAAATTCAATAGTATCAGAGGAGGGGAAAATTATGATCATTACAAAAAAAAATCCAAACCCTTTTGAATATCACAGTAACGGAAAAGTAGCAGTACTATTGATCCACGGCTTTACTGGTTCGCCAACGGAAATGGCTCCTTTAGGGGAGTTTTTATATAAAAAAGGGTATTCCGCTTATTGCCCATTATTGGCAGGACATGGAACTACTGAAGAAGATATGGAGAAAACCGGTTGGAAAGATTGGGTAGCTAGTGCAGAAGAAGGTTTAAGAAAATTACAAGGCAAATATTCTAAAGTATTTGTAGTCGGCTTTTCCATGGGTGGATGTATTGCATTGTATTTAGCTATGAAGTACAAAATAGAAGGGATAATTACTATTTCTGCTCCTATTTTTTTAACAGAAAAAAAAGCATATTTAACTCCGATACTTAAATATTTCCAAAAGTATAAGCCTAAAACTAGAAAGCCTGATTATGGAGTCCCTATTTTTAGTTATGATAAAACCCCTATTAAATGTGTTTCAAGCTTATTAAAATTAATTTTTATCGTTAAATATAACTTGAAAAAAGTTAAAGTTCCAACTTTGATCATTCAAGGGGAAGATGATAGGGTTGTAGAACCTAAAAGTGCTAGATATATTTTTGAGAAAATCAATCCCCCTTATAAAGAAATTAAGTACTTTCCTAAAAGGAGCCATATGATTCCTGTAGAACAAGGAAGGGAAGAAGTTATGGAAAAGGTTTTGGAATTTTTACAGAGGATTTAATGTGATATTATATTTTAAAAGGAGATGATTTTAAGTGAAAAAAATTGGAAGAAATGAACTTTGTCCATGTGGAAGTGGGAAAAAATTTAAAAAATGTTGTGGTTTCTCAAAAGTTACAGTACTATCTTCTAAAATAACTTGGCAAGAAATAGAAGAAGTCTTTGAACTTTTTTCACAATTTATAGATAGGGAGAGGGAAAAAATTTTTGATATTTTAATAGATGTCATTCCAGATTTGATGTTCGATGAAGATGATTACCAACCCAATGAAATGTTTCAATTTTTGTTAGAATCCATCATTTTTGATTTAGAATTAGAAGGTGAGATCAATTTATTTCAAAAATTTCTTAATAAACATAGAAATACTTTAAAAGAGCGGGTTTTAAGGCAAATAGAAAAATGGAAGGATTCATATATATCTTATTACCGGGTAGAAGATGTAGTTAAAGATAGAGATGATTTGTTGATTATCGTAAAAGATATTTTTACTGAAAAGGAAAAAGAGGTTTATGTTAAATACGAAGATTATGATATAGAACCTGGAGAAATAATATTGGCTAGATTACTCTCTTTTAACAATAGATATACAGTTATTTCAGAACCTGCTTTTTTTTCAGGAGATATAGAATATGATATTAAAGAAACTTTATCAGTTATAAAAAATGAAGTTGAGATACAAGGATTTCCCAGTAATGATTGGGAAGGATTTTTGAAAAAATTTAGTGTTATTCTTATAAAAACTTTAATAGAGATGGAAAAGGATTTAAATAATATTAATCAAGATATTAATCCTATAAATGATTTCTATATTAATTTGAAAATCCGTTCTTTTCTTTTAACACCACAAATAGAGTTGAAAGGTTTAAAGCCTATAGATTTAATATATAATGATAGAAATCAAAAAGAGTTGAAAAAATTTTTTAAAAGGCTTAGAAATGGTTTATATGATGATGAAGATATTGAGTATTCCCGATATGCCGACGACATTGAGGAGTTAATGGAAGGGAACTATCATGATATAGAGAATATTCTTTTATATGAATGTGAAGATGAAGTTTATATTAATGAGGGTTTGTTATTTTTAAACAAAACCTATGGGCAATATCTTCCAAAAGATGTAGAAACTGTTATAAGGATGTGGATAGATTATTCTTGGGAAAAACGACCAAAGATTAAGAAAGAAGGAACTTGGGCGGCTGCGTTGGAGTATCATTTAGGAGAAGCTTTTAATTATCACTACAAATCTTCTCAAAAGGAGTTAGCAGATAAGTATGGAGTTTCACCTAGTACAATAAATAGAAATAACCAACTGATAGAGAAATTTATAGCTGAAGTTACTTCTTTATCTAAGAAATCCCAAATTCTCTTTACATCACCACTGGCAAATCGACCTATAACTGAAAGACATTTAGCTTTAATGGCATATATATCTGAGCAGCGAAACTTTAGTTCCCATGAAGAAATAAATTTATTTATGGATAAGGTTATGAAAGAAGGGTATCCTCAGGAGTATTTAAAATCTTTACCTAAGAATCTTAAAGGACAGTTAATAATTTATGATGCTTGGGAAGTTGACAGTCCTAAAGAAAAAATAAAGTTAGCTAAAAAGGCTTTGAAAATTCACCCCCAAAATGCCGATGCATATGTTTTGCTAGCAGAACATCAAGCTAAATCCTTAGAAGAAGAATTGGCTTTTTATCAAAAAGGTGTTGAAGAGGGGGCAAAGGATTTAGGAAAAGAGTTATTTGCAGAATTAAAAGGGCATTTTTGGCGTATGGTTATAACTAGGCCATATATGCGGGCTAAATTTGGACTTGCAAACACTTATCGTAAAATGGGGCGGTTAGATGAAGCGATAACACATTTTATTGAACTGTTGGAATTAAATCCAAATGATAACCAAGGGGTTAGACATATTCTTGTTCCATGTCTTGTAGAAAAAGGTGATATTGGGAATGCCCGTAAATGGTTACAAAAATATAATAGAGATAGTAGAGTTGAGGCATTGTATAATGATGCTTTAGTAAGATTTTTTGAACAAGGAACACCTAGAGCTGATAAAAGTCTAAGAAAGGCTATAAAAAGTAACACATATGTTCCCTATTATCTGTTAGGAAAAAAGGAGATACCTCATCAATTACCTGAAAGTTATTTACCTGGAGAAGAAGATGAAGGGATTATTTACAGTTATTTTGCTAAAAGTGCTTGGCAAAAGGAAAAGAAGGCTTTAGATTGGTTGCAAAGGGTTTGGAAAGATTTGCAGGATTAAGGAATTTAGAGAAAAGAAAGGAGTTAATAATAGATGGATAGAGATCAGGGTATACAGTTAATAAACCAATATGTTAAAAATAAAAATTTGATTAAGCATATGTTAGCGACAGAATTTGTTTTAGCCCAGGTTGCTAAAGTTTTAGGAGAAAATGAAGAAAAATGGGGTCTAGCAGGTTTACTTCATGACATTGATTATGATTTAACACATAACGAACCCCATAAACATAGTATTATTGGAGCTGAAATTTTAGAAAGCCATGGAGTTGATCCAGATATTGTTTACGCAGTAAAAGTACATAATGAAATCCATGGATTTCCAAGAAAATCCAACTTAGATAAAGCTTTATACAGCGCTGATCCCCTTACTGGTTTAATAGTAGCCAGTGCCTTAATACATCCTGATAAAAAACTAAATTCTATCGATACTGGATTTGTTTTAAATAGATTTGCTGAAAAACATTTTGCCAAAGGTGCTAACCGGGAGCAGATACTAAGTTGTAAAGAATTTGGTTTTTCTTTAGAAGAATTTATCCAAATAGGATTAAAGGGAATGCAGGAAAAACATCGGGAGTTAGGGTTATAATTATAAGCTCACTTCCTTTAAAAAGTTATTTTCATAAACTACCCCAGAAGTATTTCCCGGGATATATAAATTAGGATCGATAATTATTTTCTTTATATCTTCCTTAGTCTTTATCAAAGTCAATCCATCCCACTTATACAAAGTTTCGTTGTCTTCATAGACTAGAAGAATTTCTATAGGTCCTTTCCACCCTTTGTTTTTTTCTAAAAAATTACCTTTAAATTCACTTTTTTCCCATTCCACTTTAGTTAATTCTAAGGAACACTTGCTGTGTTTTTTAATAAAATTGTCAGTTAGCCATTTAAGGTCAAGGTCATATTTTTTATTTATTAGAGTGATAAGTTTAGTCCAACTTAGTTGCTGTTCTTGTTTTATTTGTTGAAGTATTTGATTAATTTTGCCATTAGATAGGAAATTAAGGGTATGGATAAGCAGAACATTTAAAGGATAATTGATTTCCCAGTCTCTTCCTAGACCATAGGAACTTTTTATTATTGATATATTTTCCCTGTAGCCGATGCTATTTACATAATTTTGTTGGAGTTTTGCTATCATTTGGTAGAAACATTCATCACCATATGTATCTTTGATTGTTAACAAAGCAGAATATTTAGTAACTCCATTTAGTAACCATATTTCATCGGGATGGGTTAAGGATAAGTTGTTCCACCAATATTTACTTAACTGGTGAACTAGATTGATAAAATAAAGTTTTTCCCGTTCTTTAGGGTTTTTCCCTTCTTCTTTTATTCTCTCTAATAAACTAGTAGGAATTATTATATTATCTCCATCGAAATAAATTTCAAAATCCCCTGGTATTATAGCAATATTTATCAGTAAATTATTAGGATTACCGTAGTTATCAAGGTATTTTTGGACTATTAATTTAGTTAGGTTTATTAATGTTCTTGCTTGATTGAGATATTGCCGGGGATACAATAAAGTTATAGTAATATCACCAATCGTTTCCGTTGTTTTTAGACTAGGGGTCATAATAAATGAAAGGTTACTGCTATCTCCACCAATAGTTAGGTGTTGCCCATTGTGTTTTAAGGTTTTTCTAATTATTTTACCTCCTGATATAATGTGTAAGCTTTGGGGAATAATTAAATTAACTTCTGAATAATATTTTCCATCTTCCGGTGTATAAGGGAATAACCTACCTCTATTATCAATTAAAATACTTTCACTATTGAAAGAAATATATTGACTTTGGGAACAATAATATTTGAAAGTTAAGGTTAAATCTAATGAAATGCTAGGTTTTATGGGCAGCTCTATAATTAACAGCTGAATGTTATTAAGAAATCTCAGAGGTTTAGTTTTAAATTTAAGGGGGAGCCCGAGATAGTTAATTTCAAAGGGTTTACAGTCACGGGATAATAAAAAGTGGATAGTTTGATTATTATTAGTTGGTCTAAATTTAATGGTAGTTTCAAATTCTACCAATCCTGTTTTTTCTGTCAGGTAGATTTTAGCTGATAGTTTAGTGATTTTTTGGGTAAATAGACCTAAAAACCTAGAGTAGAAGCTGGAAATAAAGGGACGGTAAAGGTTCATTCCATTACACCACCTTAATACAAATAATAAAAGTTTATTTGTTAAAATCTATTCAGGAAAAAATAAAAAATTCCTTTTTTATTAAAAAAAATAAATTATATTTTTTCAATATAATATTAGGAGGATTACTATGAGAGAAAAAATATTGCAATTCATGAAAGAAGAAGCGTATAAACCTTTGACATTAGAAGAATTGGTATCAACTTTAGGGCTAAAGGGTGAAGAAATTGTCATATTTCAAAATGTTTTAGAGGATATGGAAAGGGAAGGGGAAATAATTAAAACAAGGGCAAATCGATACGGCGTTCCAGAACGGATGAATCTAGTTGTAGGTATTTTGCAGGGGAACCCTAAAGGTTATGCCTTTTTAACCCCCATAAATCCTGATCTAGATGATGTTTATGTAAGTTCCACTGATCTTAATGGAGCAATGCATAATGATAAAGTTGTGGTAAGGTTACATAAAGGTGGATTTATAGGGAAACAAGAAGGAGAAGTTATCCGGATTCTTAATAGGGCCAATACTACTGTAGTTGGTACTTTTGTTAAAAGCCGTAATTTTGGTTTTGTGATACCTGAGGATAAAAGGATTGCTCAAGATATCTTTGTTTCTAAAAGTGATTTCGCTGGTGCAGAAAATAATGATGTAGTTGTTGTGGAAATTACAAGATGGCCAGAACCAAGGCGAAATCCAGAAGGTAGAGTTATTCAAAGGCTAGGGAACAAAAATGCCCCTGGTATTGATATTTTAGCTATTATGGCTAAACATAAATTACCTATGGAGTTTCCTAAAAGTGTCTTAGAGGAATTAAAGGATGTACCGGAAATAGTAAGGGAACAAGACTTAAAAAACCGGAAAGACTTTAGAAACTTACCTATAGTTACTATAGATGGTGAAGATGCTAAAGATTTAGATGACGCCGTTTACGTAAAAAAACAGAATAATGGTAACTTCTACTTAAGTGTCCATATCGCCGATGTATCTTATTATGTTCAGCCCAATACCGAAATAGATAAAGAAGCTTATTCCAGGGGTACTTCCGTTTACCTAGTAGATAGGGTAATCCCTATGCTTCCTGAAAAGTTATCTAACGGAATTTGTAGTTTAAATCCAAAAATAGATAGATTGACTTTATCATTAGAGATGGAAATAGATCCAACGGGGAAAGTTGTGGAATACGATATTACTCAAGGAGTAATAAAGACTGTAGAAAGAATGACATATACAGCGGTCAATAAAATTTTGGTGGATAATGATCATGAAACTTCTCAACGGTATAAGGATTTAATCCCGATGTTTAGGGAAATGCATGAATTGATGGAAATCTTAAATAATCGGCGGATGAAGAGGGGGGCAATTGACTTTGATTTTCCTGAATCAAAGGTAGAATTGGATAGTGAAGGTAAACCTGTTAGAATTGTGCCCCGGGAAAGAAGTGTTGCGGAAAAAATTATTGAAGAATTTATGCTAGTTGCTAATGAAACGGTGGCAGAACACATCGCCCGTATGGAACTTCCCTTTATCTATCGAATCCATGAAAAACCAGCTTTAGAAAAAATCACTACTTTAAATGAGTTTATTTATAATTTTGGTTATCATATTAAGGGCTCTGCAGATAATCTTCATCCTAAAGCTATCCAAGAGCTTTTGAAAAAAGTAAAAGGAAAAAAAGAAGAAAAAATTATCAATACAGTTGTTTTGAGATCAATGAAACAAGCTAAATATAGTGGGGAAAACTTAGGTCACTTTGGTCTAGCAGCCCAATATTATACCCACTTTACTTCACCTATTCGCCGTTATCCAGACTTAATAGTTCATCGGATTTTAAGGTGGTTATTAACCGGTCAATTAACGGAAAAGAGGATCAAAAACTTAAATAAAAATATGGCTATTTATGCCCTTCATACCTCAGTACAAGAGCGGAAGGCAGAAGAGGCGGAACGGGAAACATTAGATTTAAAGAAAGTGGAATACATGGAAAGGCATTTAGGGGAAGCCTTTGAAGGTATTATCAGTTCCGTTACCAATTTCGGTATGTTTGTGGAATTAGAAAACACAGTAGAAGGATTAGTTCACATTAGTACATTAATAGATGATTATTATCACTTTAATGAAAAGACCTATTCTTTAGTAGGGGAACGGACTAGAAAAACCTATAAATTAGGGGACAAAGTTAAAATTAGGGTAGCAAGGGTAAATAAAGAAGAAAAAAATATAGATTTTATTTTAATATCCCCTTGAAAAATTTCTCATATTATGATACTATAAAGTTACCCCAAAGTTATACCCATTAACCCTTTACCCGGACACACGGTACCCGCCGTGTGTCTACCCCTTTATGTAGGTTTTGTCCTATTTTTCCCTTGAGGTGGTGAAAAAATGAAAATTATAACAGAAAATAGAAAAGCGAGACATGAATATTTTATAAAAGAAACATATGAAGCAGGCCTTGTTTTAACAGGAACAGAGGTTAAGTCTATCCGCAATGGCAGGGTTAATTTAAAGGACTCTTTTGTAAGGATAGACAATGGTGAGGCTTTTGTTTATGGGATGCATATAAGTCCTTACGAACAAGGTAACCGTTTTAATCATGAGCCATTAAGGGAAAGAAAACTCCTCCTACACAAAAGGGAGATAAATAAATTATTTGGCTTAACTAGGGAAAAGGGCTTAGCTTTAATTCCTTTAAAACTATACTTTGTAAAGGGAAGGGTAAAAATGGAACTAGCCCTTGCTCAAGGTAAGAAACTCCATGATAAAAGGGCAGCTATTGCTGAGAAAACGGCAAAGAGGGAAATTGAAAAAGCCTTTAGAGAAAGGCAAAAAATTTAGTTTACAAAAGGGAGTAAAAATGTTATTATATAAGTTAAGGAACTTAAAAACCAATACAGCCCAAACATGGGGGCGTACTGGTTTCGACGGGGGTAGTTGATGCAGGAGTAGCGAGCCGAGGGCCAGGGCCTCGTAAAAAACTGGAACTTTAAAATAAACGCTAACAAAAATTTAGCTTACGCTGCTTAATTAAGCAGCCGTCTTATCTCCGGTTTGTCTGCAACTGGGGAATAAGGCGTCACAACCAGCAGACTACCTATCAAAAGTGCTTCGGTTTGATAGGGAAACTTAGAAGCTAGCACTTTTAAGACTTTGTCTCTAGAGGCTTAAAGGTGCGAAACTCAAAGTAGAGACTGCGCTCGGAGAGACTGCTGTTGAGATGCCTTCGGACAGGGGTTCGACTCCCCTCGCCTCCACCATAAATTTATATTGATACGATCTGTAAAGCCTTGAGTAAATCAAGGCTTTTTTTGCTATAAGTATAGAAAGGCGAAACGCTAGTAGTGGTGGTGCTATTTTAGGGTGGTCTTTTGAAACTAAAATTCATGTGGTAGCAGGTGTTCCTACCTGTGTTATGACAGGTAAATTAGCAGCTGATAAAGTAATTAAAGGTTAAAGAAATAAAAAATCTGGATGAAGAATTTTTGGCTATCCAGATTTTTTTGTTTTTAAGCAGGGTTTTAGGAAGAATTAGAGAAAACTAATATATATAGATATTCAAATAAATATTATAGAAGGAGATGAAGTAAATAGGTGAACATAATTGAGAAAAAACGTTTTTATTTTATAGTGTTTTTATTGCTTACCTTTATTTTTTTAGCTACTATCGGCTACAGTTACTTATTAGATGTTTCACTGATAGATGCTTTATATATGACTGTGATCACTATATCCACTGTAGGTTATGGTGAAGTGGCGGAAATGACTCCAACAGCTAAATTATTTTCTATCTTTGTGATTTTTTCAGGATTAGGGATGGTAGGTTATATTTTTACAAGTATCGGAGCTTATTTAATAGAAGGCATTTTTAATGAAATGTGGAGGAAAAGACAAATGCAGAGGAAAATTGAACAATTAAAAGATCACTATATTTTATGTGGAGCAGGAGATACAGGGGAAAGTGTCATCACAGAGTTTCAGAAAGCTAAAGTCCCTTTTATAGTTATAGATAGGAGAGAAGAAAAGGTAAATGAACTGATAAAAGAAGGGGTTTTGGCTTTACAGGGTGATGCTACCCATGAAGATGATTTAGCTAAATGCAGAATTAAATGGGCCAAAGGGTTAATTTCAACCTTAGCCACAGATGCCGATAATGTTTTCACTGTTTTAACTGCCAGGGAAATGAACCCAGATCTATACATCATATCCAGGGCAATAGAAAAAAATTCCCGACAAAAGTTAATCAGAGCAGGAGCTAATAACACTATTTCTCCTAATGAAATAGAAGGGAAAAGAATGGCAGCTTTGTTATTAAAACCGACCATAATTTCTTTTTTAGATATCATTACCCATGCAGGGGATGTGGAATTAGATTTAGAAGATGTAATAATTTGTTGTGATTCCCAATTAGCAGGAACAAAATTAAAAGATGCTAAAATTCCAGAAAAAACTGGTCTTATTGTTTTAGCTATAAAAAAAGGAGCAGAGAATCAGCTCCATTTCAATCCTAGCCCAAATGATGTATTAAATCCAGGTGATGTAATGGTTGTTTTAGGAAGGGAAGAACAAATTGGTAAGTTGCGGGAAATAGCAGGAGATACTGGGGAAAGAAATCCAGGAAATTTTTTCATCAAATGTTCTAAATGATTACTTTAATTTTAAATTATTTCCGATGAATTTTTGTAACCATTTTTGAATAGTTATATTTTATCTAGTAGTAGTGAACAGTAAATAATTTAAGAGAGGAGGGGAAAGGTTTTGGAAAAATATCGTTTAACTCCTGAACAGTTAACTAGTCACTGTAATATTGAAAATTTAGATTTTAAAACTACAGAAGATTTAGAGCCTTTGAAGGGTATTATAGGACAGGAACGGGCAGTAGAAGCTTTAGCTTTTGGATTGAGGATGAAGAAAAAAGGTTATAACATTTATATAGCTGGTCTTAGTGGTACTGGAAGAAGCAGTTATTCCCTTTCCATTACAGAAAAGTTGGCAGAAGAAATGCCTAAACCTGATGATTGGGTCTATGTCTACAATTTTAAAAATCCAGATCGACCAAAGGCCTTAAATATGGAGGCTGGATTAGGGATTCAATTTAAAAAAGATATAGAAGAAATGTTAGAAAAGTTACGGAATGATATCCCCGTGGCCTTTACTGGAACAGATTATGAAGTTAAGAGAAATGAGCTGTTAAAGGATTATCAACAAAAAAATCAAGAGATAATTGACCAGTTGAATGAAAAAGCTCTGGAGTATGGATTCATTTTTAAGGAAACAGAACAAGGTTTAGTGACAATCCCCTTGATAGATGGTCGCCCTATGAAGGGAGAAGAATACAATAATCTTTCATCAAAGGAAATAGAGGACTTAAGGGAACGGTCAAATAAATTAAATTTAGATACCTTAGAATTCTTTAATCAATTGAAAGGGTTAGAGGACCATTATAGAGAACTTTTTAAATTATTAGATACAGAAGTAGTTAGTAATTTGCTTAATTACCATATTAAAAAACTTGAAGAAAGATATGGGCAGAAAGAAGGAGTTAGGGAATATATAGAAGAATTACAAAAGGATATTTTAGAAAACATAACAAAATTTAAGAAAAAAGAAGGAAAAGAGGAATTAGCTCAAATTTTTCAAATACCAATTAAAACCGATGAATCTTTCTTTAATAGGTATAAAGTTAATCTCTTTATAAATAATTCGGAATTAAAACATGCACCGATAATCCATGAAACTAATCCAACTTTATATAATCTATTAGGTATTGTTGAATATAAGAGTGAGATGGGTGCTCTAAAAACTGATTTTCTCCAAATTAAACCTGGTTCCCTTCATTTGGCTAACGGCGGTTTTTTAATTCTAAATGTTAGGGAGGTTTTGACTCAACCATTTTCTTGGGAAGGTTTGAAGAGGGCTTTAAAGACTGGAGAAATAAATATAGAGTCATTAAACAAAATGATGGGATATATTGTCACCTCAAGTTTAAAGCCAGAGCCAATTCCATTAGATATTAAAGTGATTTTAATTGGAGATTTTTACACTTATCATTTGCTATATAATTTAGATGAAGACTTTAGAAAACTTTTTAAAATTATGGCAGATTTTGATATTGAAATGACTAAAAATCAGGAAAACATTTATAAGATGGCAAAATTTATAGCAACCCATTGTGAAAAGGAAGGGCTAAAGCATTTTGATAAATCAGGTGTTGCAAGGGTTATCCAATACAGTTCTAGGCTTGCAGATCACCAACAAAAGCTCAGCTCCCGTTTTAATCAAATTGTGGAAATCCTTTATGAAGCTGATCAGTGGGCAAAACTAGATGGGGCAAAGGTGATTTCTAAAGTTCATGTCGATAAGGCTATACAACAAAAAATTTATAGGAATAGTAAATATGAAGAAAAGTTGAATGAAATGTTTAAAGAAGGAACATTGTTAATTGATGTAGATGGTGAAAAAGTAGGACAAATCAATGGATTAGTGGTTATGGGAACTGGAGAATACAGTTTTGGCAAACCTAGTCGAATTACAGTTTCAACATATAAAGGCAAACCTGGAATTATCAATATCGAAAGGGAAGTGAAAAAAAGTGGCAGCCTTCACGATAAAGGGGTACTAATCCTTAGTGGTTTTCTTGGTGATAGGTATGCTCAAAAGGAACCGATGTCTTTGACGGTTAGTATTTCCTTTGAACAGAATTATTCTATGATTGATGGTGATAGTGCTTCTAGCACTGAGTTATATGCCATACTTTCCAGTATCGCCGGAGTGCCTATTAAACAATCTATAGCAGTAACAGGCTCTGTAAATCAAAAGGGTGAAATTCAGCCGATTGGAGGAGTAAATGAAAAAATAGAAGGTTTTTTTGATGTGTGTAAGTTAAAGGGCTTAACTGGTAAGCAAGGGGTTATCATTCCAGTACAGAATGTAAATAACCTTATGTTAAAAGAGGAAGTTATTGATGCTGTAAAGAAAAATGAGTTTCATATTTATGCCATAAGTCACGTTGATCAAGGAATGGAAATTTTAACAGGGATACCGATGGGAGAGAAAGATAAAGGGGGAGAATACCCAGAAGGAACATTAAACTATTTGATTACTAAGAAATTGAAAGAGTTAGGAAAGACGGAATAAGGAATACCCCCTCAATCTAACTTAGATTGAAGGGGTATTTATTAAACAGGTTTTCCTACAAACCTCACTAAAAGGAAACAGCTAATAATTCCTAAGGATAGAGAAATCCATACAGGTATTCCTAAAGCAACTGGTAAATAACCTGCTACTACCGTTACAATACCTACTGTTATTGCATAATACAACTGGGTTTTAACATGGTGGAGGTGATCACACATAGCTCCCATTGATGAAAGAATGGTAGTATCGGAAATTGGTGAACAATGGTCACCAAAAATAGCACCGGTTAATACAGCACCGATACTAATTGTGATCAAGGTAGGGTCAGAGGACATTGTATTTGCAAGGGGGATAACTAAAGGCATAAGGATTCCCATAGTTCCATAGGATGTACCTGTAGCAAAGGAAATCACTGCTCCTAATACAAAGATTAAACTAGGGAGGAGAAAACTAGGCAATGTCCCTGATAAAATACTAGCTAAGTAAGAAGCTGTTCCCAACTCTTTTATAGTAGCGGACAATGACCAAGCTAGTAAAAGGATAGCACCGGTAATTATTAAAGACTTTACTCCCTCTAACCATGTATCGATAGCTTCCCCTATACCCATTATCCTCTGGGATACTGCCATGACAATTGCAATTATACTAGCTAAAAAGGCAGCTTGAAAAAGAACGATACTGGCATCTGAAGCACCAAAAATTTCCCTTAATGTAGAGAAAGCTAGAGGACTATTTTTAATCATCTCAATCAGTTCCAGCTCATCTCCTGACATTATCTCGGTATATCCACTATAGTAAAATCCTAAAAAGGCAAAGATGATTAAAGAACTAATAGGGATAATGGCATTCCAAATACTTAACTTTATTCCCTCTTTTTCTTGAATACTTGAGTTTTCTGTTGAAAGGAGGGGTTTGGCATCATCGGCTAAAACTTTTCCTAAATTCCTCGCCCTTTTCTCTGCTTTCAACATTGGGCCAAACTCTCTGGCTAAAACAGCTGTTAAAATGATAAATGCCATGATAAAAATATTGTAAAACCTATATGGTATTGTTTGAATAAAGACTTCATAAGCATTAACAGTTTGTCCAATGCTGGCGTAACCATCTTTAATTAAACTGATTTCATAACCAATCCAGGTAGAAATGATGGCAATACCAGCAATAGGGGCTGCGGTGGCATCGATGATAAAGGCTAATTTTTCTCTAGAGATCTTCATTTTATCTCCAACAGGTCTCATTATCGGTCCAACGATTAGGGAATTAGCATAATCATCGAAAAAAACGAAAAGTCCTAAAACCCAAGTTATAAGTTGGGTACTCTTTGCAGACTTTGCTTTTTTAGACAGTGATTCTGCAATTGCCTTTGCTCCTCCCATTTTTGAGATTAAGGCAATTAACCCTCCAATAGTCAGGCATTGAAGGATTACCCCGGCATTCCAAGGATCTGCCAAGGAAGAGAGAATCATATTGATAACTTCTAAAAAACCGTAAAAAAAGCTAAGTATAAATCCATGGGAATGAAGGCTTATTAGATAAGTTCCTGTCAATACCCCGATAAAAAGTGAAAACAAAACATTTTTTGTAATAAAGGCCAATAAAATGGCTACCACAGGTGGTAATAGGGTAAAAATTTCTGGCATAAAAAAACTCCTCCTTAATTTTGTTTTTTGGAGGAGAGACTATCAATGAAAAAGGTATATAGGCATAATAAAAATGACTAACCTTTTATGATAGCTCTCCACAAACTTCAGGTTTGTGACAGTTCTACATATCTTCTATGCAGAACCAGCTATAGAGTCTTAAAGCATCGACTCTATGCTTCGGCGATGGCTCCTTTCCTATACCCTCATTGTGCTTACCTCAGATATAGTACTATTAGACACCGCACCTCTATCATCTTTACCATATTAAGTTTTACACGAACTTTATTTTGCAACAGAATTGGAAAAATGTCAAGGGTTTTTATAAGGTCAAAACTTTTAGTAAATTAAGACTATTAAGCAGGATTTAACTATCCTAATGTTGAATGTATACATCAGGAGGTGGTTTTGATGAAGGTTAAAGATTTGATGAAAAAGGACGTTATTACTGTAGAAAAGGAAGAAACGGTGGAAAAAGCTTTACAAATAATGAATAACAATAATATTAACGGCATGCCGGTAGTAGATAGCTCAGGGAACTTAATTGGAATAGTCGTTAAAGCAGATATTTATAGATTTTTAATCGAACCTGGTCATTACGAGGTTTGCCCTGTAGATTGGGTGATGACTAAAGAAATAGTAGTTGTTTCACCGGAAGATTCCCTTTTAACTGCTGCTAAAACTATTAGGGAAAATGATATTATTGCAGTGCCAGTAATTGAAGGGACTAAGGTAGTGGGTATTTTATCTATAGAAGATATAGTTGATTATTGTATCAAAAATTTTTTGATGTAAAAGTCCCCTGTTTGGGGATTTTATTATATTTTTAATATCCATTTTAGTGGAGGCAAGATTTTAGAAGTTATTTTAGTATAAAGGGTTTATCTTTGCAAAAAAATATAACTAGTATATCTTTATCTATAAAATTTAAAGGAGAAATAAGATGGCAGAAAAAAATATTGGATGGAATTTTCAAAATAGCTATCCATCTTTGCCTAAAATATTCTATAGTGTAATAAAACCAACTCCAGTTTCTAATCCCAAACTAGCTATACTTAACCATAATCTAGGGAAAGATCTAGGTTTAGATACTGAAAAGTTAGCCCAAAAAGAAGGGATAGAAATTTTAGCAGGAAACTCAATTCCCCAAGGAGCCTTTCCTATAGCCCAATCATATGCTGGTCATCAGTTTGGCTATTTTACTATGCTAGGAGATGGTCGGGCCCATCTCCTAGGAGAACATATTACTCCATCTGGGGGAAGGGTTGATATACAATTGAAAGGTTCAGGTAAAACCCCTTATTCTAGAGGGGGAGATGGAAGGGCTGCTTTAGGACCGATGTTAAGGGAATATATTATTAGTGAGGGAATGTATTTCTTAGGCATTCCTACTACAAGAAGCTTAGCTGTTGTTATTACTGGAGAAAAGGTATTTCGAGAAAAAGAATTACCTGGGGCAATTTTAACTAGGGTAGCTTCTAGTCACATAAGGGTTGGAACTTTTCAGTATGGAGCTAGGTGGGGAACATTAGAGGAGCTAAAAGCTTTAACAGACTATACAATAAACCGCCATTTTCCTGAAGCCTTTTCATCAGAATCACCTTACCGATACTTTTTAGATGAAGTGATAAGAAGGCAAGCAAGACTAATTGCCAGTTGGCAACTAATTGGCTTTGTCCATGGAGTGATGAATACTGACAATATGGCTATTAGTGGTGAAACTATTGATTATGGACCATGTGCTTTTTTAGATACTTATAACCCCAAAACTGTTTTTAGTTCAATAGATAGACATGGAAGGTATGCTTTTATGAATCAAGGGAAAATAGGGGCATGGAATTTGGCGAGATTTGCTGAGACATTATTACCTTTACTAGATTCCGATGAAGGTAAGGCTTTGGAAATTGCTCAATGCTCTTTAGATAAGTACTTCCAATTATTTGATAGTTATTGGCTTAATGGAATGAGGAAAAAGCTTGGATTATTCAATGAGGAAAAAGAAGATAAACAGTTAATCCATACTTTGTTGGATATTTTGGAAAAGTATCAAGGTGACTATACAAATACCTTTAGAGCATTGACTTTAGGGGATTTGCAAGATGAATTATTACAAAAACAGGAATTCAAATATTGGTATAATAAATGGCAAAATAGACTAAGGAGACAACCTCAAGGAAAAGAAGAAGTAGAAAGGTTAATGAAAAGTGTAAATCCAAGTATTATTCCCCGTAACCATAGAGTAGAAGAGGCTTTAGAAGGGGCGGTGGAAAGAAACGATTATTCTGTAATGAAAAATCTCCTTAAAGCTCTAGAAAAACCCTATAACTATGATGAAAATAACGACTATTATATTTCTCCTCCACCAA
Organism: Anaerobranca gottschalkii DSM 13577; assembly: GCF_900111575.1. Taxonomy (NCBI): domain Bacteria; kingdom Bacillati; phylum Bacillota; class Clostridia; order Eubacteriales; family Proteinivoracaceae; genus Anaerobranca; species Anaerobranca gottschalkii. The sequence goes on from NZ_FOIF01000022.1 coordinate 28,015, forward strand.
AGGGATGTCCACCTTATAGGACTTTTTGTGGAACATAGTCTATTAAAAAGATCTTCCTTTAAGAAGATCTCAGTTTGTAGACAAAGTCATTTTTTAAAGGCTGTGGTAATTAAACATTCTAACAAAGTCTCCGTCGAGATTTAAGGCTTCTATCTAATAGGAAGAAGGGTACCGCTCTAATTCGCCATCCATGGCTCAATAGAGCTTTCGGAACGTCCTGTTCCTCACCCCTTCTTCCTTTTATCTAATCAGCTCTTAAATCTATCTCCTCAACTTAATCGTATCTTTATTTAATTACCACAGCTGATGATGACTTTGTCTATAGTTTGTCTTCAGTCTGAGATCTTCCTTTAAGAAGGTCTTTTATTTTTAAAAGACTAAAAATTGTAGAAAAAGCAGGAAAAAACTTAAGCTTAGAGAATAATTATTAAAATAAATAATTGTCAATTGGGTCTAATAGGAGTGATTTCAAATGGGAAAACTTCATCTCGGTTTAGATATCGGCTCTACAACAGTGAAGGTTGTGGTACTCAATGAAAGATTAGAACTAATCTATAAGGACTATCAGCGACATTTTTCCGATGTAAGGAAAACAGTTGTTAAATTACTACAAAAAACATATAGTATCTTTAAAAATTCTCCTTTAACTATTGGGATAACTGGTTCTGGAGGAATAGGGATTGCTGAAATTTTAGGAGTCCCCTTTATTCAAGAAGTAGTTGCTTCAAGTAAAGCTTTAAAAAGCCTTTACCCTTATACCGATGTTGCTATCGAATTAGGGGGAGAAGATGCTAAAATTTTGTACCTAACTAATGGAATCGAACAAAGGATGAATGGGACCTGTGCAGGTGGAACCGGCTCATTCATCGATCAGATGGCTGCTTTGTTAAAAACCGACCCACAAGGTTTAAATGATCTAGCAAAAAACTATAAAACTATTTACCCCATTGCAGCCCGCTGTGGGGTTTTTGCCAAAACCGATGTTCAACCTTTGTTGAATGAAGGAGCCAGTAAAGAAGATATTGCAGCCTCAGTGTTTCAAGCAGTTGTTATCCAAACTATAAGCGCTTTAGCATGTGGTAGGCCGATAAAGGGCAATGTGGCTTTTTTAGGAGGGCCGCTGTATTTTCTGTCAGAACTTAGAAAGAGATTTGTAGAAACATTAAACTTAAAGGAAGAACAGGTTATATTTCCGAAGAATTCTCAAGTTTTTATTGCTATGGGAGCTGCCCTTTCACAAATTAATAGTCAAGAAATAGCATTTAATAAGTTAATCAGTAGATTACCTAAACTCGAAGATAGTGGAAAAGAAAAAAGTAATAGCTCCTTGCAACCTTTATTCTCAAATGTTGAAGAGTATCAAGAATTTATTAAAAGGCATGGGAAAAATAGTGTTGAAAAAAGAGGGCTTACAGATTACAGAGGAAATCTTTACTTAGGGATTGATTCTGGTTCAACTACTACAAAAGTTTTATTAATTGATGATCAAGGGGCAATAGTATATTCCCATTATGGCAGTAATGAAGGAAGCCCGTTAAAATCCACTATTAAAGTCATTGAGGATATTTATAGTAAACTTCCCCAAGGTGCAGAAATTACCTATTCGGCGGTAACTGGCTATGGAGAAGGCTTAATAAAAGCTGCTTTAGGGGTAGATATAGGGGAGATTGAAACAGTAGCCCACTATAAAGCTGCGGAATTTTTCTGCCCCGGTGTTGATTTTGTTTTAGATATCGGTGGACAAGATATGAAATGTTTAAAGGTGAAAGATGGAATAATCAGCAGTATTTTATTAAACGAAGCCTGTTCCTCTGGATGTGGTTCTTTCTTAGAGACCTTCGCCAGTTCTTTAGGGATAAAGGTAGCAGATTTTGAAAAAGAGGCGATAAAATCACAAAAACCCGTCGATTTAGGAACAAGATGTACCGTTTTTATGAATTCACGGGTTAAACAGTGCCAAAAGGAAGGGGCAGAGGTTTCCGATATATTAGCAGGCCTAGCTTATTCTGTGGTAAAAAATGCCCTTTATAAAGTTATAAAAGTAAAAAGAAGTGAAGAGTTAGGGGAAAAAATAGTGGTTCAAGGAGGTACTTTCTTTAATAATGCAGTCCTTAGAGCCTTTGAATTAGAAACAGGAAGAGAAGTTATAAGGCCAGAAATTGCAGGGTTAATGGGTGCATTTGGTGCTGCATTATTAGCTAAGGAAAGGTATAAAAAAGGAGAAAAATCTTCTTTAGTTAAAAAGGAAGATTTAGAGAAAATTAATCCCCAAGGAAGCCATAGTAGATGTAGTTTATGTCCTAATAATTGTTTATTAACAATAAATAAATTCCCTCAAGGACGATATATCTCTGGAAACAGGTGTGAAAAACCATTAGGGAAAGGAAAAGGGGAAAATAACCTTCCTAATCTTTATCAATATAAATTAGAACGGCTGTTTTCCTATCCCCCTTTAGCTATAGAAAAAGCCAAAAGAGGGGTTATCGGAATACCGCGGGTGTTAAATATTTATGAAAATTATCCCTTTTGGTTTACCTTTTTTACAGAATTAGGTTTTAGGGTGGAGTTATCACCTATATCGACAAAAGGAATTTATGAAAAGGGGATTGAAACCATTCCGTCAGAATCTGCTTGTTACCCTGCCAAAATGGTTCACGGCCATATTGAAGCTTTGATTGAAAAGGGAGTAAAGTTAATTTTTTATCCTTCCATTACCCATGAAGTAAAAGAGAGGGAAGGTGTAGATAACCATTACAATTGTCCTATGGTTACTTCTTATCCTGAGGTGATAAAAAATAATGTAGAGAAGCTACGGGAAAAAAATATTCAATACCTAAATCCTTTCTTACCCTTCGATAACTTAGAAAAATTAACTAATAGGTTAATAGAAGAATTAAGGAATTTACAAATTTCCCCTGAAGAAATTAAAGGGGCAGTAAAAAAAGCTGCAAAAGAGTACCAGAATTTTAAAAATGATATCAGGAAAAAGGGTGAGGAAACCTTAGAATTTCTTCAAATAAATCACCTTAAAGGGATTGTTTTAGCAGGGAGACCTTACCACTTAGATCCTGAAATTAACCATGGCATACCCCAACTGATAACTAGTTTAGGGATGGCTGTATTAACTGAGGATTCTATAGCCCACTTAGGAAAGGTTGAGAGACCCCTTAGGGTAGTGGACCAATGGGCTTATCATTCAAGGTTATATGGAGCAGCTTGTTTAGTAAGGGAAAGGGAAGAATTAGAGTTGGTACAGTTAAATTCCTTTGGCTGTGGCTTAGATGCTGTTACCACCGACCAAGTAGAAGAGATTTTGGCTTCTAGTGGTAAAATCTATACTTGTTTAAAAATTGATGAAGGAAATAATTTAGGAGCAGCAAGGATTAGGTTAAGGTCATTAAAAGCGGCATTAGAGGAAAGGGAAAAAATAGGGAAATTAGAGAAGAAAGACTATATTTATAAACCTGTGGCCTTTACTAAGGAAATGAAGAAAAGACACACTATAATCGCTCCAGATATGTCACCGATTCATTTTACATTACTTCAAGAAGCTTTTAGGTTATCGGGATACAATTTAGAAGTCTTGCCTAATGATAATAAAGATGAAATTATAAATGAAGGGTTAAAATACGTCAATAACGATGCCTGTTACCCTGCAATTATTGTTATCGGTCAGTTAATTAAAGGTCTAAAATCTGGGAAATACAGCAAAGATTCAACTTCTATAATCATTACCCAAACCGGTGGTGGTTGTCGTGCAACTAATTATATAGGATTTTTGAGGAAGGCCTTAAAAGATGCAGGCTTTCCCCATATCCCAATAATTTCTTTAAATGCCCAAGGGATGGGAAATAATCCGGGGTTTACCATCGATTTAAAACTAATCAATCGCTCATTAATGGCTTTAACTTATGGAGACTTATTGATGAGGGTATTATACAGAGTAAGACCTTATGAAATGTTTAAAGGCTCAGCTAATCATTTGCTGGATAAATGGCTAACTATTTGTAAAAAAGATTTGCAAAAGGGTAGTAGGAAAAAATATAGGGAAAATATTTATAATATCGTTAGGGAATTTGATAATTTAAAATTAAATAACATGATAAAACCTAAAGTAGGGGTAGTAGGGGAAATATTAGTTAAATATCATCCTTTAGCTAATAACCAAATTGTTGAGGTTTTAGAAAAGGAAGGGGCAGAAGTGGTAGTGCCTGATTTAACAGATTTTCTTCTCTATTGTGCTTATAACTCAAATTATAAATGGAAGTATTTAAATGGTAGCAAAAAATCTCAAATAATTAGTAATTTTGTTATAAAAGTAATTGATTTTTACCGCAGGGATTATATTAAAGCATTGGAAAAAAGTAATAGATTTATCCCACCTAAAACTATTGATGAGATTGCCTCAGGGGCAGCAAATGTATTATCATTAGGTCATCAGACTGGAGAAGGATGGTTTTTAACTGGGGAGATGTTTGAATTAATCCACCAAGGAGTAAATAATATTGTATGTGTACAACCCTTTGCTTGTTTACCTAATCACGTTACAGGAAAAGGGATGATTAAAAAATTAAAGGAACTTTATCCCTATGCAAATATCGTTGCTGTTGATTATGACCCAGGCGCCAGTGAAGTTAATCAACTTAATAGAATAAAATTAATGTTAGCAACTGCCTTTGAAAATTTAAATTTAGAAGAAAAACTTCATGTAACTCAACAATTACAGTTAAAGAAATTAAATGATCTACAATTAAAAACAAATAAAAATATCAATTTTAAATAATAAAAGTCGACTCGAACATATGTTCATGGTATAATTAGATAAACTAAAATAGAGAATTAAGGGGGGAGATTTTTTGGAAGCTTTATTGCGGGAAATATTGATGGAAGTAAAAAGTGTTAAGTCTAAAGTAGAAGATTTAGACTTACGAATGGGTGCATTAGAACAAGAGGTGCTTGAAGAAAAGGAGGTGAATAGAGAAAATGAAAGCCAATCGTGTTGAAAAACATATAATGTGAATTATCAAATTAAAATTCCTAATATAATCAAAATAAAATAGTATCATGAAACCATATCGCTCAATATATTTTTCGTATTAAATTAACTTA
>NZ_FOIF01000023.1 GCF_900111575.1 Anaerobranca gottschalkii DSM 13577
TGTTTAATTACCACAGCCTTTAAAAAATGACTTTGTCTCTTTTAATTTTAGGTAGGAATTCTTATAGTAAATACAGTGCCATTTTCTTCACTACTTGTATAGCTTATCTCACCATTATATTTATCCACAATAGATTTTACTATGTATAGCCCTAGACCATCGGTGTTATTAGTGGAATAACCTTTGGCAAAAATTTTATCACCTAAATTTTGGGGAATGGTAGTTCCATTATTTTGTACTTTAATTATGTAAAAATTTTTCCCATCCTTTTCTTCTTTATCAAGGTGTACAAAAACCTTCGGTTTGCTATCCTTTAAGGCTGCAGTAAAGGCATTGTTAATTAAATTTCCTAACAAATTAACCCCTTCAATTTTACATAGGGGAAAATCTTCAAAATCATCACTTACTTGTATGTTAAAGTCAATATTTTTATCTTTAGCTATCCCTGCTTTCACGAAAAGCAAGGATTTTAACTCTAGCCTTTTCAAAGAAATAAATTGGAACTGTGGTTTTACTTCAGCGGTAATTTCTTTAACATACTTTCTGAGTTCTTCCACATCATTAAGTTCAGTTAATCCAGCAATAACCTGTAAATGATTGATAAAATCATGTTTTTGTTGTTGAATAGTTTCCACTAACTTCCCTAAATTATCTAGGTATTTTTTTTGTTGAGCAATCATTGTTTCTTGGATAGCAGCAGTTTTAAGACGTTTAATATTGAGAAGAACTAAAATAAATACAAATAAATTTACTATAATTGCTATTCCTACAATTCCTTGATAATATGGGGAATTTAAATCGGGAAATAATCCTTTGTGGGTAAAAGCAATTAAAAGAATTTGTAAAAAAGATTGAATCAAAATTCCATCAATTAAATAGTTTAATTTAAGATTAGATTTGGATTTAAAAGATATAAGCTCCCTCAATATATCACCTCATCAAAATTATAAGGTTTGTTTCGACAATAATAACTGATAGCTAGAAAGGCTATTGAAGCTGGTATTGTTAAAAGTACCCTTGTTACTTCTAAAAGCCAAATTTCATAGAGGGATAAATTTGTAAAGAAGTTATAAATATATAACACAAAAAAGTCAAAAATATACAATAAAGTAAAATATATGATGGCAGTAATAAAGGCAGAATTGATTTTAACCTTAGCAAATCCATTAAGGACAAACACTAAAAAGAGCATAGCTACAAAGGAATGAAACCCTATGGGAAAATAAGCACGGGTCAACCAAGTAACACAGGCAAATAAAAAACTCATTAACATAAACTTAGTGGTACTAACTCTAAATAGTAAAAGGCTTTGACAGAAATAGATCGCAACTAAAGATCTAGGTATCATGCTGAAAATAAAATTAAACAAAGAAACTTTTTCCAAACAGGTACACCTCCACAGGACTTTCGTACTAAATCTATATTTCGACAAAAAACGATTAAATCCTCTAAATAACTACAAAAATGTTTAATTAATTTACTATTGTTAAGGAGATTTTAAAAATGTTAATTGTATTTGTTAAAAGCACTTCATTAGGAGGAATTTCTACCCACATAAAAGAGCTCCAAAGGGGATTAAAAAAATTAAATTATCAAACAGAAGTTATCGAAATAAACTTAAAGCCACTGAAGTTTATAAAAAACATTTTAGCCCTCAGATATGTATGTCATAGGGAAGAAGTAATTGTCCACTTTCATGGCTACAAAGCTATTTTGGTTTTACCGTTCATTCCTCAGAGGGTAAAAAAAGTTTGTACTATTCATGGTTTTTTAGATGAAGGAAGGTGGAGAAATAGTTTTCTAAAAGGATTATTAGTGGAATTATTTAAGAAAGTAGATCATTTTATTTGTGTATCCCATAGTTTAAAAAACTATATCCAAGGGCAATTTAAAGTTCCACAGTCAAAGATTACTGTTATTTATAATGGAGTATCTGTAGATAACAAGGAAATACCTAAGAATAAGGGGAAGAAAATTATCAATATTGGTGCCTGTGGTAGATTAGTAAAACTCAAGGGATATGATGGGTTGATCCATGCTTTTAATAATATTTATCCTAAATTCGATGTTAGGTTACATATTATAGGCAGTGGACCGGAAGAGGAAAATCTAAAAAAATTAGCAAGGGATAAAGTCTATTTTCATGGATATAAACCAAATCCCTTGGAATATATGGAAATGTTCCATTTATTTGTTCAACCATCTTTAGTAGAAGGATGTGGGGTATCTGTTCTTGAAGCAATGTCTTTAAATATACCTGTAATAGTTAGTGATGCAGGGGGGTTACCAGAATTAATTGAACATGGAGTCCATGGTTTGATTTTTCCTAAAGGAGATATTAAAGCCTTGACCAATTGTTTAATTATGGTATTATCTAATAAGGAAATAGGGAATAAGGGGAATTTATTAGATAAATTAGGAATAAATAATAGAGCATGGGTTGCTGAAAACTTTAGTATTTGTAAAATGCTGGAATTGACAATAAGTGTATATAATAAAATATTGGGGGAATTTTTATATGAAAAAGTTGTTTAGATTTTTTTACAAAACTACAATTACATTTTTTACTTTTCTTTTAATCCTGACATTTTTCTTGGGAAATATCGGAGGACAGGCCAAGGCTGCTCAACAGCCCCACAGAACCTTTATAATAGTAGTAGATAGGGTTTTGCCTCAGCATTTAATAGAATACGGTGGTGAAAGTCTACAAAAAATCTTGACAAATAGTGCTTGGGCAATACTAAGCAATGCTACTGCAAGGGGAAAATCTTCGGAAAATCAAGCTATGACAATTGGAGCGGGAAGTAGGGCATTAGCACCCTATGGAAACTACTTTTTTAATAAAGGGGAAGTATATGAAGGGATTTATGCCGAAAGGATTTATCATACCTTCAATAATTTTAGGCTAAGGGAAGAGATGACCTTTAACCCTTATATTAACAATATTCAATATATCAATAGTAATTTATCCCATACCGTTGAAGTGGGAAAAATGGCAGATCTTTTAAAAGAACAGGGAATTAAAAGGGTTGTTATCGGTAATTCCGATGATTTTGATATTAAGCGGCACGCATCAGCAATTTTAATGGATAGTAATGGAGTAGTAGATTATGGAATAATAGATGAAAGGATATTAAAGAAAAACGATAAAATACCTGGGGGTTCAAGTACTGATTATGATAAAGTCATTGAATATTTACAATACTATCTCCCAAAGGGTAATATCTTTGTCATCGATACAGGGGATACCCACCGTATAGATGAATATTATAGATTTTATCAACCAGAAAGACTTGAACAGTTAAGGGAAGAAATAATAAAGGAAATGGATATCCTCTTTACTTATCTTCTAAATGTTATGGAAGAGAGAGATCATCTCTATCTCCTCACATTAAATGCTCCTTTAAGTTATCGGGAAGAGGGAGAAAACATTCCAGTAATCTATCATTATCAAAAAGGAGGAAAAGAAGGGATTCTGACTGCACCTTCCACTAAAAGACCTGGAGTAATAACTACTTTAGATTTAGCTCCTAGTATTTTAAATAACTATGGTATCAAAGATCCTACCTTTTATGGTTCAGTAATGGATATAATAGAAATGAAAGAACATCAGAGTTTTATCTTTGCCCGTTTAAAACAAATTAATACCGTTTTTAATCAACGGCCAATTACCATTAGGATTTATATAGTTATAACTATAGTTATAGTTGTAGCTTTTTTAATAAACCTAAAATTACAAAGCATCCCTATGGAATATTTTAGTTCTTTAATTTTAACTGCTATGGCAGGGCCATTGATATTTCTCTTAATGCCAATTTTTGGGCCACTACCCCTTGTCCCTTATTTAATTACCTTTTACTTGCTATGTGCCATAACTGCATTTATGATTAGAAGATATATAAAAAATCCTATCTCAGGAATAATAACTCTAAGTGGAATTACTTTATCAGCTATTTTAGTAGATACAATGTTTAATAGTTTTTTACAAAAACAGTCTATATTAGGATATGATGTAATAGCAGGAGCTAGATTTTATGGAATAGGTAACGAATATATGGGGGTAATTATTGGTAGCTCGATCATAGCCACTTTTCCTTTACTCCAAAGACCTGAAAGGAAAAAATGGCTGTATCTTATATATGGAACAATAGCCATTATTATGATGGCACCTTTTTGGGGAACAAACTTTGGAGGAACCTTATCCTTAGCTGTAACCTTTGCCGTAGCTTTGATAGATATAAAAGAAGGCAAGGGATCTGTTAAGTATCTCCTTGCCTTAGGAATAGTCTTTGTATTAGCACTAACTGCTATGATAACCATCAATGTAATTTCTCAGGATCAAACCCATATTGGAAGGATTTTTTCTGGTGAAAATGCCAATCGTTTAGAAGAGATTTTATTAGCTATAACTAGAAAACTCTCAACAAACTGGAGATTAATAAGGTTTAGTATTTGGAGCAGAATCTTTGCAGTATTATTAGTAAGTACCATAATAATTGGTTTTTATCCGCCAAAGAAATTTTCCTTTGTAAAAGAAAAGCACTATTATCGGGGGATAAAGGCTATATTGGCAGGTAGTTTAGCAGCCCTTTTCCTTAACGATTCCGGAATAGTCGCTGCTGCCACTGCAATGATATTTTTAGCATTACCTATTCTTTACGTGTTTTCTTTAGATAATTCCCCTTCCAATTCTCCCCACTTATCATAGAGTATTTCTAAACTTTCTTTTAGATTATTATATTCTCTAGTGATTTCTAAATTCTTTTCACTATTAGAATAGATTTCAGGTTGACAGAGAAGCTGTTCGTATTCAGTTATCAGCTCCTCTGTCTTTTCTATTTGCTGTTGAATCTCTTCTAATTGTTTTTGTAACTGTTTAATTTTATTATTAGATATTTTTTCTTTAAATTTAGAAGATTTTTCCTTTGTCTTCTTTTCCTCAAGTTCTTGCTCAATCCTTAATTGCTCTAATTTTTCTAGATAATAGTTATAATTACCTAAAAAAGTAGTGATTTTTCCAGCCTTTAATTCCAATGTTTTGTTTGTAATTTTGTTTAAAAAATATCGGTCATGGGAAACAACTAAAATTGTACCGGGATATTCTAAAAGGGCTTCCTCTAGGACTTCTTTAGAAACTATATCTAAATGGTTGGTCGGCTCATCAAGTATTAAAAAATTACTTTTATTTAAAATTAACTTTGCTAGTGCTAATCTACTTTGTTCACCACCGCTTAAATCACCAACCCTTTTAAAGACATCTTCTCCTGTAAACAAAAATTTTGCAAGATAAGAACGGACAGAGCCTCCAGTCCACTGAGGTTTTACTTCCCAAATTTCTTCAATTAAATTATTGTGGGGATTTAAGTCCTTTCGCTGTTGGCTAAAATATCCTAAATTTACGTTATGACCTAAGATAATTTCACCCTTTTGTACAGGTATTTCACCACTGATTAACTTAAGTATTGTTGATTTTCCACAACCATTAGGTCCTACTAAACCTACCCTCTCACCCCGCTCTATTATAAAAGATACTCCTTTTAAAACTGAATTATCTTCATAACTATGGTATAAATCCTTTACTGTCAAAACAAAACGGCCACTTTGGCTATCTAAATGGAACTGAAATTTAGCCTTTTTATCTTCACCTTTTATTTCAATAACTTCTAATTTTTCCAATGCCTTTCTACGGCTTTGGGCTTGTTTAGTTTTTTGTCCAGCTATATTCCGACGGATAAACTCTTGGGTTTTCTCGATATATTCCTGTTGCTTTTGGTAATCTTTGAGTAATTTTTCCCGCAACTTTTTCTTTTCCTCTGCATAAAAACTGTAATTCCCATGAAATACCTGCAAACTGCCATTTTCCAATTCATAGATTTTAGTGACAAAATAATCAAGGAATTGGCGGTCATGGGAAATTACAAAAACAGCACCTTTATAGTCCTTTAAAAAACTTTCTAACCACTTTACCCCTTCGATATCTAGATGATTAGTGGGCTCATCAAGAAATAATAAGTCTGGCTTAGATAATAATAGTTTTCCTAAAGATAAACGGGACTGTTCACCACCACTAAAGGTCCCTATTTTTTGGCTGAATTGCTCCTCTGTAAAACCTAAACCCCGTAAAACACCATAGATATCACTTTTATATCGATAGCCCCCTTTTTCTTCAAATTCTGTTGTTAAAAGGCTATATTTATTAAAAATTTTTTCTAACTGTTCTCCCTTTAAAGAAGCCATTTCCTGTTCTAAACTACGGATTTCTTCTTCCATTTCTAAAAGATATTGAAAGACACCGGTTAACTCAGAGACGGGGGTATTATCAGGGTCTAAATCACCATATTGCCTCTGAAATCCTATATTTATTCCTTTATTTAAAATAACTTGACCTTTATCGTAATCTAAGGTACCATTTAAAATATTAAAGAGGGTGGTTTTTCCACTACCGTTATTTCCAACTAAAGCGACTTTTTCTCCTTCTTTTATTTGTAAAGATACATCTTTAAAAATCGGTTCACCATTATAATATTTATCAATATTATTACATTGTAAAATTATCATATTAAAACCTCCACAAAACCTTAATATCTCTATTTAATATAAATTATTGTTAACCTAATGTCAAAAGTTAATTATAGGAGGGTACTAGCTCCAGCCTTTTATTTAATTATTATAGGAAATAACAGATAAATTAGGGGATGATAAATTGAATTTTATCGAGATTACAGAAAAGGTTATAGAAGGTAAATTTATTGAAAGATTAAATCGCTTTGTAGCTAAAGTTTTAGTAGAGGAAAAAGAAGAACTTGTCCATGTTCCTACTTCAGGAAGACTCAAGGAGTTATTGTTACCAGGAGCCGATATTTATCTTAGAGTTAAAGATTTTAATGGTAAAAGGAAAACAAATTTTGATTTATTGCATGTAAAATCTAAAGAAGGTGTTTGGGTTTGTTTAGATTCTCATCTACCAAATACCTTTATGGAAAAATTATTATTAAACAGTTCTTTGGAGGAATTTAGTTATCTTCAACGGGTTGAAAGGGAAGTAAAATATAAGAACAGTAGGTTCGATTTTTTTGTAGTAGATAAAGCTGGGTGTCCTGGTTTTATAGAAGTAAAGTCTGTAACATTAGTGGAAGATGGAGTGGCAAAATTTCCTGACGCACCTTCTACTAGAGGGGCTAGACATTTAGAAGAGTTAATAGAAGCTGTAAAAGAAGGGTATAAAGGTAGTGTGGTCTTTATGGTACAAAGGAATGACCCTTCTATTTTTTCACCAAACAAAGAAAGGGATTTAGATTTTACTAAAAGTCTCATCAAAGCTGTGGAAAAGGGAGTAAAGGCTTATTGTTATAGTTGTGAAATAACAAGGAATAGAATATTCTTAGATAAAGTTATACCTATAAAATTATTTTAATATTCAAAAAGCTCTTTATAAGGTTTACATTATTTATAGAGAATATTATAATTATAATATAGTGTTGTATAACACTGTTAGGAAAGTATTGTTTGATGGGAGGATTCCAAAATGAGAATTGAAGTGACCTTTTATTGTGATAAAGGTACAAAAATAGATTTTAATTATAATTATAGTCTCTCAAGACTAATTATGGAATCCCTTTTTGACAATAAAAGTGCTTTATATCACAAAGGTAAGCCTTTTAAATATTATACCTTTTCCCAATTATATTTTTCTCAGTTTGAAATAAGTGGAGATTATATAGTAAGTTTAGGTGAAGAAGTCCATTGGTATGTATCATCACCCAATCCTTTTTTTATAGATGGGCTTGTGAAAGGTTTAACAAAATTGGGTAGTTATCCTATGGGGCAAGGGGAGTTTGAATTTAAACAAGTTAGGATATTGGATGATCCGGAATTCACCAATGATATGGAGTTTACTTGTATGTCACCTATTACTATTTCTTCTATGGGAAGAGGAGCAAAAAGGGAGCTTTACTGTAGAATTGAAAATAAATGTTTTGTGGAGAATTTAAGGTATGATTTAGTGCAAAAATATTATTATTTGTATAATTCATTCCCCAAAAACGAAAGGCTGGAAATTATTTTCGATAAAAATTATCTAGAAAATAAAAAACGGACTAGTAGGTTATTAGATTATAACGGTGTTAAAGTATTAGGATATATGGTACCCTTTGTAGTTAAGGGAAGCCCAGATCTTATACGGGTAGGATATTCCTGTGGTTTTGGAGAAAGAAATAATCAAGGTTTTGGTATGGTTAAAGTCTGGCATAGAAGTTAATATTAGAAAAAATTTTTAGCATGATTTATGGAAAATCCCTAAAATCATGCTTATTTCTTTATTTTTATCTACTTTATAGGTATAATAGATTTGAAGAAAAATAAGAGAAGGTGAAAAAATGGTTTTAGAAAAGGAATTGAAGGCAATTTTAGGTGAAGAAAATTTAAAAATAAATCATCCATTAAAAGATTATACAACTTTTAAAATTGGGGGACCTGCCGATTATTTTGCTACACCAAGTACAGAAGAGGCTTTACTTCAGTTGATCAATTACGCTAAGGAATTTAATATTCCATTTTTTGTCTTAGGTAAAGGCTCAAACATTTTAATATCTGATGAAGGGTATAGGGGAATTATTATCAATCTTACGGAAAAATTAAATAAAATTACAGGAGAAGATGAAAGGATTTATGCCCAAAGTGGAGCGACCTTGACAGATATAAGTAAAAAGGCTTTAGAGCACTCTCTAACAGGTTTTGAATTTGCCATAGGAATCCCTGGTTCTTTTGGGGGCGGAATTTTTATGAATGCAGGAGCCTATGAAGGTCAGATGAGCGATGTAGTAGAAAGGGTCTGGGTGATTAGAAATGGGGAAATTGTCCCTATCGATAAAGAAGAAATGGAATTTGGCTATCGAAAAAGTATTTTTCAAAAATATAATGACATAATTATTAAAGGTTGTATAAAACTACAAAAAGGAGATTACAATCAGATAAAAGCTAAAATGGATGAACTTACTCAAAAACGGGAAGAAAAACAACCTTTAGAATTACCCAGCGCCGGATCTGTTTTTAAAAGACCTCAAGGTTATTTTGCCGGTAAACTTATCGAAGATAGTGGCCTTAGAGGATATAGGATTGGTGGAGCTCAAGTCTCTGAAAAACATTGTGGGTTTATCGTTAATACCGGAGGGGCAACTGCCCAAGATGTAAAGGATTTAATTCAATATATCCAAAAAACAGTAAAAGAAAAATTTGGAGTAGAATTAGAAAGGGAAGTTAAATATCTAGAAAGTTAAAGACAAAGATCTAAAAATGTGGTAACATAAAGTTGAAGATTTTATAATGCCACAGATGAGGTGGTGAAGTGTGAAAGAGTTTGTTGAGATATTAAAAGAGAATAAGGGGAAAAAAGTTTTAGTTTTATGCCATGATGATGCAGACAATGATGCCATTGGGGCAGGATTTGCTATGGCAGAACTAACTAAAGGAACTTTAGCGGTTCCGCAAAAAGTATCTGAACACGCCCTTGAATTGATCAATAAATTGGCAGCTAAAATAGAAGTTGCCCCCAATCCTCTAGACTATGATTTGGTGATTATAGTAGATACGGCGGACATACAACAATTACCTGGTATAACCCTTAAAAATTATATTTTAATTGATCATCATAAAAACAATTTATTGTTAGAAAAAAGTCAAGCCCATATATATAAATTGGTAGATTCTACTTGCCAATTAGTTTATTATCTTTATAAAGAAATGGAAGCACATTTAACGCCAGCAGTAGCTTTAGGATTAGCAGCGGGAATTTTAGGAGATACTGTCGGTCTTACTAAAGCATCTAACAAAGCCATAATTGACTTAGGAAATATTTTACAAGACGGTAATATAGGCTATTCTACCGTTTTAAATACCTTTAAGATTAGTAGTAAAATAGAAAGGCTGCAAAAATTAAAAGCTGCTACCGGGGGAAAAGTTTATGAATTCTCTGATTGTATTTTGGTTTACTGCCAGCCTGACAAAAATTTCCTCTACTATGTAGCAACTATGTTTTTGGAGTTAGGAGCAGACTTAGCTTTAGTAGGGTATAAAGAAGGGGACTGGATACATTTAAGGTTAGTTAAGTCTAATCAATGCTTAACTAGTCATAATGTCTATGAAATTGTTAAAAAAGCCTCAGAAAATATGGTTGTAGAAAATTTTTGGGGTGACCAATATTTTGCAGGTTTTAAAGGTCAAGGGGATTACGACTTTTTTATCCAAAGAATCTTAAGGGAAATCGAAAATATAAGTAATAAAAACCTCCCTAATTAGGAGGTTTTTATTATTTCCTCAAGTTTTTCTGCCAGCTCTGGCAAATTTAGAGGTTGAATTTTTAACTTTTTTATAACTTCTTTGTATTGCCTGATAGTACCCATCATAATACAATCGGTGTATTTGTCTCTACAGTTAACGGTATTTTCACTTACTGCAACTTCTCCACCTTTAGACAAAAATTCTTGTTTTAAAATGTTAGCTGCAGTTGTAGATAGATTCTGTAATTTTATTACTTTAAAAACACATTTATCTGCCATTAAGTTGATACTAGCAGGGCTAGCGTTGACTTTTTTAATTTCTTCTTTAGCACTTTGAAGGTTTGGGATGTCTAAAATTTCTAAATTCACAAAATTACCTCCTATGGGTAACTATTCTATGGGCTACTACAGGTTGAACAATTTTGTTTAAAAGAAAAACTGTAATAGAGTATAGGATCATCAAAGTTAGTTGGGTAGGTAATCTTAGGAAATAAGCTTCCCATAATGGCCAACCAAAGGCATGGGCAAGACCTATAGTAGTTATAAATCCAGTAATTAGCTGAGTTAAAGATACTGTAAAAAGAAAGTTGATAAAAGAGTTTCCTTTAAACAATAACTTAAAGTAGTGGGGTAAAACACCATAAAGACCTTGGGCTACAAATATTAAAAAAATCGGTGATCCTTGTGGAAATAAAGTGACTCCAACGACATCAGCAACTGCTCCTACAGCAAATCCCCAATGAGGACCTAATACTAAACTAGCTATGATAATAGGGATAGGTCCTAAACCAATCCTCAAAGCTGGTAATCCCCCTAAAGGTATTACAGCGCTGGCGAATCGTGTTAGAACGATACTCAAAGCAATGAGCAAAGACGCTAATGTTAAACAATAGGTTTTATTCATTGTAGTAGATGGAGTTTTCCCTTTAGAAATATAGGAAAATAAGGCGAAGATGGTAGCGAATACTACTACTTGAAAATAGAAATTAGTACTTAGTGTTTCTACAAACCAATTAAAAATTTCCATAAAAAAAACCTCCCTTTAATTTTGGATAGGCAGAAATATGCCAACCAACAGAAAAGAAGGTTGAGAAAAACATATAACCTTTTTCCGAAGGTGACAGCGGACGCGATACTATACCGCAGGGCGAAACCTTTCGTCTTAGGGCGACATCCCATCCCTAAGCACTTAACGCATAGTATCTACTCTGCCAAACTTTTATTACAATTCTAATTATAACATAATAATTATTATTGTCTAGGGGTTAATTGACTAATGGGAAGGAAATGCTAAAGGTACATCCTGGACTCCTTTTGTTATTAAAGACTTCAATTTTACCCCCCATTTTTTCTGTTATCCCTTTAGCTATCGCCAATCCTAAACCACTTCCTTTACTAGAACGGGATTTTTCCACTTTATAAAACTTTTCAAAAATATGGGGAAGGTCTTCTTCAGGAATCCCAGGACCATCATCAATAATATTTAAAAAAACTTTTTTATCCATAAGGTAACACTGAAAAACAATTTCCTTTTTACTGTATTCCAAGGCATTAAAAAAGAGATTATTAAGAACTTGTTCTAGCCTGGTTGGGTCAACATATATAAAGGCTGAGTCTAGATTTACCAACTGTTTAGAGATTAGTTTATCATGCCAACTCCCTTCTTCTTTGATATCTAAATAATAACTTTGGACAAAGGTCTTAACATTAACTTTCTCAAAGTTAAATTCCAACTGATCTAAATCGAGTTTTGCCAAATTAAATAGATCATCGATAAGGATACTTAAATTATCTACTTTGTTAGAGATTATTGCCAAGTAGTTATTGAAGGTTTTAGGGTCGTTAAATAGACCATCTTTCAGTGCTTCTACATAACCTTTTATAGAAGTTAAGGGAGTCCTTAGATCATGGGAAATGGCCGCTAGTAGTTGTTTTTTAGCAATAGTGATTTCCTTTTCTTTTTGGTTAACTTCTTTTAATTTATTTTTCATTATTTGAAAGGCTTGACATAAATTACCTAGTTCATCACTGGCGTTATAGGTAATATCAAAATCAAAATCATTTTTAGAAATTTTCTCAATAGCCATATTTAATTCTTTAAAGGGTTGTGTTACCCTTCGGGATATTAAATAAACAGAAAGGACGATATGTAACAAGAGGGAAGTTAAACCGATACTAACAGTACCTATCAAAAATTTAGTTAGCCTAGGAATAAAATCTGGTGGTGGAGGATAAGTATAAAGTTTTACCCCTACTATTTCCCCAGAAATATAGATATATTCTCCTACAGTATAACTTAATATTTCATTATCTGATGTGTTCCGATTTTTTTCAAGGCCGGGAATTACTTCTGTTAATAACTGATAATGGTTAGTAAAATTATCTTCAACGGAACTATAAAGCAGTTTTCCTGAATTATCAACAATCCGGAGAATTACTGGAGCATTATCGATAATTTCTATGATACCATTATGAAAATCTTTATTAACTGGATCTAGCAAATCCCAATTGTCAATAATAAAACTATTAAGTAATTCAACCTTTTCTGAAGTTAAGTAAAAACTTTCTCTAACAGGACTAAAGAGGTGTTTGCCATAAAAATAAGCAAATCCCCCTGTTACAATTAATGGAATTAGTATTACAGAGAAAAAAGCCATAAGTACCCGATATCGAAATTTAATCTTTACCATAAAAATCCCTA
The DNA here is from genome assembly GCF_900111575.1 of Anaerobranca gottschalkii DSM 13577. Taxonomy (NCBI): domain Bacteria; kingdom Bacillati; phylum Bacillota; class Clostridia; order Eubacteriales; family Proteinivoracaceae; genus Anaerobranca; species Anaerobranca gottschalkii. Next base: position 12,976 of record NZ_FOIF01000023.1, read on the forward strand.
TCCTTCAAATTTATATCCTATCCCCCATACTGTTTTAATATATTGGGGGTCAGTAGGATTTTTTTCAATTTTTTGCCTTAGTCTTTTTACATGTACAGTTACTGTAGCCACATCACCTAAACTATCTAACCCCCAGACATGTTCATATATTTCTTCTCTAGTAAATACCTGACGGGGGTGGGTAGCAAGAAACTTTAATAGTTCAAATTCCTTTGTAGGTAGATTTATTTGGTTTTCCCCTACAAAAACGTTATAACCTGCTAAATCTATGGTTAAATCTTGAAACTTTAAAATAGCAGGGGTTATTTCCCCATTATTAACTAAACTGCGGCGCATTAAAGCTTTCACCCTAGCGGTAAGGACAGATGGGCTAAAGGGTTTAGTAATATAATCATCTGCCCCTAGATCTAATCCTAAGATGGTATCGTTATCTTCATCTTTAGCACTGACAATGATAATAGGAATATTTTTATTAAAAGATCTTACTTCTTTACATATTTCAAAACCGTTTAATTTAGGGAGCATAATATCTAGAATTATCAAATCAGGTTGGAAGGTATTGGTTAATTGTAGCCCTTTCAAACCATCTTGGGCTATTTCAATAATAAAACCTTCCCTCTTTAAATAATCTTTAATAAGATTGGCTATTTCTAAATCATCTTCCACAATTAGTATTTTTTTATCCATACAAGGAAAACCTCCGCTATTTTTAAAAAATAATTTTATATTTGGTTATATTGATTATAATTATATTCAACAAATTTTTTAAGAATCCTTTTTTCCACCTTTATCTCTATTCAATTTCTCTATTTTAGTGTATAATATATTAAGTTTTTTAAGTTCCAAAAGGGAGGAGATTTGATGTTTAAGCTTATAGCACTGGATATAGACGGAACTTTAATAAACAGTGGGGGCAAAATATCAGCTATAAATAAAAAAATAATAAAAACTGCACAGGCTCAAGGGTATTTAATAACATTAAATACAGGACGGAGTTTTTACTCAGCCTATAAGTATGCTCAAGAGCTGGAAATCGATATTCCTATAATAACTGCCAATGGTACATTAATTAGGGACCCTAAAACCTTTGAAGTAAAGTATCAGTTAAACTTCCCCCAAAATACAGCATTAGAAATTGCCAATTTTTTATCTAAGAAAAAGGGAATTTCTTGTCAGGCTTATCATCTAGAAGGAATCCTTTTATCAGGGGTTGGTTTAGTAGGATTGGCGAAATTGTCAAATAGAAAGGGACTATTATCTTTAAAAAGGTTAATAGCTATGTATGAAGAAAGCAAAAGAAGTAAAACTATAAGGGTTAAGGATTTTGTCAATGCAGTTTCTAACCACCAAATACAAAAGTTTTTTGTGGCAGCTAAAACTGAAACGGGAAAGATAATTGAAAAGGAATTAGAGGAATTCCCTTGTACCGTAGAAACCCATTATGAAGGGGAAAACGGTTATTTAGAAATAATTCCCCAAGGAGCTTCAAAGGGGGAAGGGTTAAAAAGGCTAGCTAGTATGTACAATTTAACATTAGACCAAACAATTGCAGTAGGGGATAGTGCCAATGATGTTTCGATGTTTCAAGTAGCAGGACTTTCAGTGGCTATGGCTAATGCTACCCAATACGCTAAAAGCCATGCTAAACACATAACCTTTAGCAATGAGGACGATGGAGTAGCTGCCGTTATTAAAGAGTTTATGTTAACACCGGTTAAGGATTTTAAATTTATAAAGAAAGCTCAATAATTACCTTAGTTGTTTAACGAGGGGGGATATTTTTGGTACTAGAATTTACTAAAATGCATGGGCTAGGTAATGACTTTATAATCATCGATAATTTGCAAGATAAAAAATTAGATTGGTCAAAATTAGCAAAAAAACTCTGTCAAAGAAATACAGGTATTGGTGGAGATGGTTTGGTATTAGTATCACCTTCTGATAAAGGGGATTATAAGATGGTGATTTATAACTCAGATGGAAGTTTAGCCCAAATGTGTGGAAATGCCATCCGCTGTTTCGGGAAATACCTTTATGAAAAGGGTTATACAGATAAAACCAATTTAGTTATTGATACCGATGCCGGAGTAAAACAACTTTATTTAAAAATAAATGAGGGATTAGTAGAGACAGTAAAAGTAGATATGGGTCCCCCTATTTTTCAGCCTGAACTTATACCTGTCAATACCACAAATAGTGATAATAATATTAAAATACAAGTTGCTCAACAAGAACTAAATATAACTGCTATTTCAATGGGCAATCCCCATGCCGTCATTTTTGTAGATCAGGTAGAAGATTTTCCTGTAAAAGAGATTGGACCGCTAATAGAAAATCATCCTTTATTTCCCCAAAAAACCAATGTGGAATTTGTCCAATTAAAAGAAGATGGTACTTTAGTTATGAGAGTTTGGGAAAGGGGAGTAGGTGAAACCCAAGCTTGTGGTACAGGAGCCTGTGCAGCCTTTGTTGCCAGTGTTTTAAAGGGAAAAGTTAAAAACCAAGGTGAAGTTCATTTGTTAGGGGGAGTATTAAAAATTACCTTTGATGGTGAAAGGGTTTTTAAAGAAGGCCCTGCAGCCTTTGTTTTTGAAGGTAAGGTTAAAATAGAAGAATGGTTATAAACTCCATTAATTAAGGATAAGCTATAAATAAGCTTATCCTATTTTTATTACGGGGGTTTTACCGATGAAAAAACCTATAAAACTAAATAATTTAAAGGAAAATACTAAAGAGAGTATTGAAAAAATTACTGAAGAGGCTTTAAAAGAGATAAGTTTAGATGAGGATTTAGAAAAGAATATTCAAATACTAGAAAAGATTTTTCAGCATTGTGATGATGTAAATAAAAAAACTTTACATATAGAAGGAAATAAAAAAGGGATAATCTTTTTTTTAAGTGGAATAACAGATGAAAAATCTATTGTTAATTTTATAATTAATCCTTTGCTGAAGAATGAAGGAGTAGTATTAGAAAAAATTAAAGGTAATCCCCGATATATAGAGGAATATTTATTAGTTAACCATTCTGTAGAAAAAATTTCAGATCTTTACGGAGGAGTAATAGGGGTCTTAGAAGGCAAAGCTTTATTACTTATAGATGGATATAGTACCGGTTATACCATAGAAGTTAGGGAATACCCAACTAGAGATGTTCAAGAACCTATTACCCAAACATTAGTTAGAGGTCCTAGGGAAGGCTTTACCGAAGGAATCAAAGACAACTTAGCATTAATTCGAAAAAGGATTAAAACCCCTGATTTAAAAATAGAAAAAAAGGAAATCGGTCACCTAACAAAGACTTCTGTGGCTATTTGCTATATTCAGAATCTCGTTGATCCAAAGGTCTTAGAAGAGGTAAAGGTCAGACTAGATAAGATTAAAATAGATGCTATCCTTGATTCCAGTACAATAGAGCAGTTAATTGAAGATAGCAGTTTTTCTCCTTTTCCCCAAATAGGAAATACAGAAAGACCCGATGCAGCAGTTTCGGCGTTAATAGAAGGAAGGGTGTGTATTGTTGTAGATGGGTCACCCTTTGTTTTAATTGTCCCCCAAGTTTTAGTAGATATGTTACATATTACAGAAGACTATTACGAAAGATTTTATTTTTCAACTGCCATTAGATTACTCCGTTATTTAGCCTTTGGCTTATCATTATTAGGGCCTTCCCTCTATGTTGCAATAACAACTTTTCACCATGAAATGATCCCAACAAAACTTTTAGTCAGTATTGCCGCTGCCCGCCAAGGAATTCCCTTTCCTGCATTTTTAGAAGCTTTGATGATGGAAATAGCCTTTGAAGCGTTAAGGGAAGCGGGGGTCCGCCTACCTAAACCTATAGGTCAAGCTGTAAGTATCGTAGGGGCTTTGGTTATTGGAGAAGCGGCAGTGCAGGCAGGACTTGTTTCTCAAATAATGGTAATAGTTGTAGCTGGGACCGGTATAGCTTCCTTTACCGTTCCTGCCTTTAACATAGGGATTGCTATTAGGCTATTGAAAATTCCGATTCTGTTATTATCTTCAGTTTTAGGTTTATTTGGAGTGAGTATAGCTGTTATCGCAATTTCAATCCATTTATCTACACTAAGGTCCTTTGGAGTACCTTATCTATCACCAATTGCTCCTTTAACTTTACAAGACAACAAAGATGTTATTTTAAGGGGCCCAGTCTGGTGGATAAACCAAAGGCCAACCTATATTGCTAAAAATAATGTCGTTAAGTTAAAAAGCGGAGGGGAAATGAAACCCCAAAAACCACAGGCAGAGGAGGAAAAAGATGTCCAGAAAACTAGTTAAAGTTAGTAGTATTGTCTTATTACTCCTTTTGTTTATACCGGGATGTTGGGATAGTATTGAGTTAGAAGATCTAGGTATTGTAGTAGCTGTTGGTATAGATAAAGAAGAAGAAGGTTTTACCATGACGTTACAAATTATTAAACCCCAACCCCAAGCTAACAACGGCAGTGAAGGTAAAATTTGGGTTGGAGCCAGTAGTGGTCAAACCCTCTTTGATGCCAGTAAAAATTTTCGGGCAAAGGTTCCTAGCCGTTTAACTTTTATGCACAATCAGATAATTGTTATCGGAGAAGAAGCTGCTAAATCAGGATTTGATGATATAATTGATTTTTTAACTAGAAATAGAGAAATACGCTATAGAAGCTGGGTAATAATAACCCAAGGGGAAGCGAAAAAAGCTTTACAAGTAACTCCAGGTCTACAGCCAACCCTATTTGAAGAAATTAAAGGATTGGTGGAAAATCAAGATGAATGGTCAAAACAAGAGACCAGTACGATAAAAGATCTAATAATTGATATGAGTAATCCCTATAAAGATTCCTTAACTGCTAGGATGTTATTACTTTCCCCTGAAGTAATGGGATCTCAACAAGAAGAAACCGATGAAATGACTTCTGCTACTATTACGATGGAAAAGAAAATTATCCTCGATGGTTCTGCTGTAATTAAAGGGACTAAATTGGCAGGTTGGATGACGAAAACGGAAACAAGGGGGGTATTGTTTTTAAAAGGGGAAATTTCAGAAGCTTTAATAGTAGTGCCATACAAAGGAGGAAAAATGTCTGTGGAAATAGGTGATGTTAGAACAGAACTTGTCCCACAGATAAAGGATGGGAAACCTAAAGTAAAGGTTAATATAAAAGGTAGTGGTAGGTTAGGTGAAACCGATGTTTTTGTAGATTTTGGAGATATTGATCAAGTTAAAGAAATAGAAAAAATCCTCAACCAAAGACTGGTTGGGGAGATCAATAACTCTATAAGAAAATTTCAAGGACAATATAATGCTGATTTGTTAGGAATTGGAGATCTGTTTTTTAGGTCAAATCGGAAATGGTGGAATGAAAATAAAGATAAATGGTTTGAAGGATTGTATCAACAAGTTGTTTTTGATATAAAAGCTGATATTCAGTTAGATAACTCTGGATTTTTAGTACAACCGATCTTAGGAGGAGAATAAAATGGTGTGGCAGGGGATGATTATTCTCATTTTTTCTACTTTAGTCTATTTTGAAGGGAAAAAACTGTTGGTAGCAAAAAATTATTGGGATTTAGTAGTGGTAATGTTCTTTTATTTACTAGCTTTTTATTACACTTGGTCCTTTGCTGCTGACAGAGAAGTTTTTAATCCTTTAGAAGGGATAAATAATTTGTTAGAGCCAATAGGAAAGTGGTTATTTATAGAATTCCTAGGGATTAGCTAGGTGTTTTTTTAAATAACGAACTGAAAAATAGTAAGATTGGGTAAAAGAAGTTTAATGAAATATTTATAATCGGTAAGGTAATTGCAAAGTAAACAAAATAGCTTACACTAGGGAACATCAACTTTGATAAAAAAATAATTAAAAATCCTATGGGGATAATTAGTGGTTCTTTTTCTTTTAAGCCTAAAAGTTGAGAAAAACCTAAAATTAAGGCATAATAAATAGCTAAAAGGGTAGTGAAAAAACCAAGGATCCAGACGAAAATAAAAAATGCTTCAACCCTATTTAGAAACTCACCGATATTGACGAGGCGAAAGATTTGATATGTAGGGAGTAACATTTTTCCAATAACCTCTGCTGAAAAAATTGTAACACCTAAAATAGTTCGGGTAAGGAGTAATACAGATCCTATAAAGTATGATAAAAGGTATAGAGGAGTGGAATCCCTTTTATCATTAACTGCCGGTAAAATTATTGCTAAGAAGGTTATTTGAGTAAAGGGAAAATTTAGTGCTACTAAACTGCCGGCGATAATTGGTTTAACCCCATCTGCTAAAATAGGTTGGAGGTAGGAAAAATCAATATCTTGTAATGTCAGGAAAGGGAGGATTAATAAAAGAAAGATAATAGGAAAAACATACAATTCTGTGAGTCTAGCAATAGCTTCAATACCAGAGTAAAGGGCATAGATTACAAGGAGTACTAGACCTGATCTTAATATTATCTCTGGTGTAGCAGGAATAATGGCAATATTAAAAAGTAAAACTAGATCTTCTACTACTAGTGTAGCGATAATAAAAGCATTTAACAGGAAAAATCCACTAAATATTTTTCCTAAAACTTTACCTAGGCATATCTCACTATATTCAATAATAGTAAGTCCTTTGAATTTTTTATTTAATTGCAAAATTAATAATAGGGGAATTAGCCCTAAAGTTGCAGCTAGTATTGTAGAAATCCAAGCATCTCTACCAGCCCATGATTCAGGAATAAATAAACTGGCAGAACCTGTTAAAAAACTAATTAATATAAAGGCAAACTGTCTAGGAGAAATAACTTGAATTTCCTTTTTCATTTATGTATACTCCTTTATAAGTTATAATAGAATTAATTAAAGCCTCTGTTTTTATTGTTAACCATAAGTTTACTTATTATGAGGATGAGGAGAATACTAATGAAAATTTTGTATATAGAACTGACTATCCATATCTTTGAGTGTGACAATTTAAAGAGGAAACGGAATATTGCTAACAGTATGGCTGCTAAACTTAAAAACAAATTTAACATATCTGTCGCTCAAAAACATGATAATTTATTAAATCGCTTTATCTTAGGTTTGGCTATGGTTTCCACAGAGTCTAAAATATTAGTAAAACACAAAGAAATGATTTTAAATTATCTTGAACAAATGGAATATTCTGTAGAAATAGTAGAAGTTTATAGTGAAATTATCTAAATTTAGTGATTAATTACTGGTTTTTATGGGAATAATTAGATATAAATGACAAAACTCCAAGGAGGTATCCTGACAATGGAGTACCGCATTAAAAAAATAATTTATCGGGTTAAGTATAATGATGAAGCGAAACATTTAGGGGAATATGCTTTAGTTTCCATTAAGAGAGCATCAAAAGAGCTTAAAGAACAGTACTTTTCTTGGAACCCTGAATTTAGTATAGAAAGGATAAGGGAAGTTTTCGGTGAACCTAGCTATAGAATAGGTGGCTTATATAGTGGACCAGTAGAAGTATGGGTTTTTGAAACCAGTACAAACAATGTAATTTATATTGAAGCATGGCCTTTCGTAGAACCGCCAGGATTTTATATCCACTGTAAAAATTATGATGAATCTATAGTGACTTTTTCCCGTTGGTTAACATTGCAAAACTCTTCAAGGCACTTAAAAGTCATACCAGGAGGTAAAATGACGATACCTACGTAAAAAAGGAAAGCCTAGGCTTTCCTTTTATTCATATAACCCTAATTTTTTTGCATTATCGATAATTAACTGAATTAAATTTTCATGTTCAGGACCTGGGAAATTTCTTAGTTCTACCCTTGGAACATCGATGGTTTCTGCAATAGTTTTTCCCTGGGGATTATGATAGTTATCTATAATTAAATTTGGACCTAAACTTGCCAATTCCCCTATTTTTGCAGGGCTTAATTCATCGGCACTGAAAACTTCTAAAACATCATAGCCTAAAGAACGGATAAAGGCTTGGTGATGTTGATGCACTAAAACTTTGATATTATTTACTCCCTTTTCTTCAGCCTTTGCTAAAATTTCCTCCATTACTTGGGTAAATTCATCTTCCCATTTTTGCTGCTCTTTTGTTGTTCCTAATTTTTCGGCGATAATTCTAGTTTGTTCCACCAGATTGTTATATGTATTTGTTGTAATAACACAGATTATTTTTTCTTCAGGGATGTTATTCCCTTCTATAATTTTTTTCATAAAGGATTCGTATCCTGCCAAGATAACCCAGTCAGCTTCTAAAACAGCTTGAACATCACTGGGTTTAAAATCATATTCTGGTGGATGTCTTAACTCTATCGGTGCTAAAATAGTAACATTTTTTGCACCTGCCGCTTCTGCCATATAAGCAGTCCAGCTAGTAGAAGCGACGATTTTTAAGCTTTCTTCCTCCTTAGCATTTTGCCCATTATTACTGTTACATCCCATGGCAAGTAGTAATAAAATTAGAGTAACAACACATAAAAATTTTCTCATTAAAAATCATCCTTTCTATAAAAATTATTAGATTTACCCCCTAATAAAGGAAGTAAAAATTATACTGAAGAGTAACAGGATTACTCCCATCAATGTTATAGTTGCTCCAGTGGGAAAATCAAAGACCATGGAAAATAATAATCCACCACTTGTTGTTAGAAATCCAAAGATACTAGTAAGTATTAGTAGTTGTCTGAAATTTTTAGCCAACCTTAAGGCAGCCATAGCTGGGAGTAAAATTATAGCGTCCATTAATAATGCCCCTACAATTTTCATAGCTACTCCAATGGAAAGTCCAGTTAAAAATAATAAACCATTACGGATTATTTTAGCAGGGATTCCTAACCATTCCGCTTGTTCGCTATCGTAAAAAGTTAACTGAATCTCTCGGTAAAAGATATAGTAAGTTAGGATAATAATAATTCCTAAAAAGAAAATAAAGATTAAATCCTTATTTGTCAAGATCAAAATACTTCCGGTAAACAAACCAAAGATTTCTAAAGCTGGAACTCCCCCCCGATGAAATAACACAAAGGCTAGAGCCATGGAGCCAGTCATAAAAAAAGCACCGATTAAACTAGTATCTAATTTAAATTTATCAGATAAAGGGCCAAAAAACAGAGAACCTAGACCTATAGCTGCAAGGGCAAAGGTTAAAGGATTAGCACCTAAAAGCAATCCTATAGCCCCTCCCAATAATCCCATATGCATTAAAGCAAAACGAATTGTAGTAAGTTTAAAAACGATAATAACTAGCCCTAATAGGGATAGGGTGGAACCAGTTAACATAGCAGCTAGTAAGGCCCTTTGGAAAATCGGTATCCTTAAATAATCCAAAACCCCCATTCTTACACCTCTCTTCTCAATTCTATTCGTTAAATAACCGCCCTTTTTCTAGATAGACAATCCGATCACTTATCCTTCTGGCATGATGTTGATTATGGCTAATCATTAGGATTGATAAATTATATTGTTGGCGAATATTTTCCAGCGTCTCGTCTAATAACCTCTGGGAGTCTATATCTAGATGGGTAGTAGGTTCATCGAGGAGGAGGATTTTAGGTTGTCGCACTAACGCTCTAGCAATATTTAGCCTTTGGGTCTGTCCACCTGAAAGTTTTCGGCAATCTTGGTATTTTAACGGGGTTAAACCTACAATTTCTAAAATTTCTTCTGTTATCCTTTTATCTTCTTTAGAAGGTTTTTTTAAATAGGAAAAAGAAGTGCCCCATCTACCTAACAAGACGGCATCAAAGACACAGATGGGGAAATTGCCACTATTATATTTTTGTGGTACATATCCTATTTGGGAGCGGAGCCAAGTTTTATCCTTCCCATTTGTGACATCTTTACCTAAGATATAAATTTTTCCCCTTTGTACTGGTAAAAGCTGCAATATTCCTTTGAATAAAGTGGTTTTACCGGCCCCATTTTCTCCAAAGATAGTAAGGAATTCCCCTAAATAAACAGTCAAGTCTATATTATGTAAAACAATAGATTCTCCATAGCCCATAGTTAAACCTTTAAGTTCTATAGCTTTTTCCATTTAAATCCTCTCCCTAAAAATCTTAATCTTAATTATACTACAATTTAACTTTATTTTATAGTTTTCTTTAATATTAAATTGGATTTTGATAGAATATAGAATAAAGATAAATTCATATATTTTAATAGTCTGGAGGAAATTTTATGGAAGATTTACAGTTAGCTAAAAAAGAGTTTGAAAAAGGAGAATATAGCTTAATTTTGGTAAAGAATGGAGAAGTTGTGGGGACCAGTAAAGAAAAAGGGGTAAAGGGAATATTAGAGTTTTACTTAAATCACAAAGAACTGTTAGAAGGGGCAGCGGTGGCTGATAAGCTGGTGGGTAGAGCTGTTGCAATGATTTGTCAGCAGGGGAAAGTAAAGGGATTATACACTCCCCTTTTAAGTGAAGGGGGAGAAGAAATACTACGTCAAGGAAATATTCCTTATCAAGCTGATAGAATAGTGAAAGCTATTAAAAATCGTGACAATACTGATTTATGTCCAATAGAAAAATTGACTTTAGGAGTTAAAGACAGTAGACAAGGGATTAATAAGATCTTAGAGTTTTTTCAAAATCTACCTAAGTAAATAAATTTTTGTTTGAGACCTATTCGTAGGTCTTTTTTGTTTATTAATCAGCAAATTTGGAAAAACTATCATAACAAAACTTACTAGGGAGAGATTTCCTATGAACATATTTAAAAGATTTATTTCTAAAATAGACAGAAGAAGGACAGGAAATAAAATAACACCTAATTCAAATCCAGGAAAACCATTATATAGCAGTTTAGATAAAAATTATAATTACTTAAAAAACTTATTTAAGGATTGTGAAGATATAAAGTTTAGAAAAGTGAAAATAGGGAACACCAAATTGACAGCTATAGTCGTCTTTGTAGACGGTATGGTCAACCAAGAGAGTATAAGTAGTAATGTTATTCGGATGTTGACCAAGATGGTCAAAGAAGGAGAGGGTATTTCACCCCAGATAGTGGAAGAAAAGTTGATTACTACTGTGGATGTTAAAATGGCGGAAAATTTTGATGACGGGGTGGAAGGAGTATTATCTGGTGATGCATTCCTTTTAGTAGAGGGGATTGGTAAAGGATTTCTGTTAGAAACAAAATCGTGGGAAAGTAGAAACGTTACAGAACCCATCAATGAACAAGGGATAAGGGGACCTAGGGAAGGCTTTACGGAAACTTTACGGATAAATACTTCTTTAATAAGGAGGAGAATTAAAAATAATGATTTAAAAATACTTCATTTTAAGGTTGGTAGGATAAGTAAGACAGATGTTGCAGTCCTATATATATCTAATATTGCTTCACCTGAGGTGGTAAATGAAGTAAAAAAAAGGATAGATCAAATTGATATCGATGCAGTGTTAGAAGCCAGTTATATAGAAGAAATAATTGAAGAAAGGACATTAACATTATTTCCACAGATACTCAGTACTGAACGGCCTGATAGGGTAGTAGGACACCTCCTTGAAGGGAAAGTTACAGTTTTAGTAGATGGTAGCCCCTTTGCCTTAATTATGCCGGTATCCCTTCCTCAATTTTTCCATACTCCCGATGATTACTATAATCGCTATCCCTTTGCACTCCTTAGCAGAACGGTCCGTTTTTTAGCTTTCTTTGTAGCTTCTAGTTTGCCATCTCTGTACATTATAGCTGTAAGTTTTCGCTATGAAGTATTACCCCGGGATATTATTGCCCAAATAGCCCAAACTAGAACAGTCCTCCCATTTTCACCATTGGCAGAGGTTTTATTGATGGAAATCACTGTAGAGTTTCTAAGGGAAGCTTCTTTACGACTACCTGCTCCCCTTGGTCAAACTGTTGGTATTGTAGGAGCACTAGTTATAGGAGAATCGGCTATCAGGGCTAATTTAGTATCACCAATATTAGTTATAGTTATTGCCATTGGATTATTAGGTAGTTTTATAATCCCAAACTATACCATGGCTACATCACTTAGGGTATTGAGATTTATCATACTTTTGGCAACAGGGGCCTTTGGTGGATTTGGTTTTATCCTCACCTGGATGATGGTCTTTGCCCATTTATGTAATATAGAATCCTTTGGTGAACCTTACTTAGAGCCAATAGCACCCTTTAAGGTTTCCCAACATCGGGATTTGATCTATAGAATCCCTGTTAGATGGTTGAGGAGAAGACCACAAGTAACAGCGGGAAGTAATGTTAGAAGGCAGTTGGGGGTAGAAAATGATGAGGAGTAAAAAAAATACATATATTACAGATTTTCAATGGATTTCATTCCTTTTTTGTGTAATGGTTGGTGTTGGAGTAACAACACTACCTCGGGAACTTGTAGATGAAGTAGGAAGGGATGGGTGGATTACTATAATACTAGGTACTTTATTAGTTCTTTTTTATGGTAAAATTTGCCTTCACTATGCCCAAATGTTTCCTGAGAAAACTTTGGCCCAATCAGTACCCTTAGTCATAGGTAAAGTACTTGGTGCTGTAATAATTATTATTTATACATTGTATACATTAATCCTCAGTGGCTTGATTATCCGCTCTTATTTAGAGCTGATTTATATTTACTTAGATATTCAATATCCTTACTATCTCTCAGGTTTTTTACCCTTCTTTATTATTGTTTATGTCGCCCGTTGTGGATTATCCACTTTAGCAAGATTTACTGAATTGATTTTTATGTTGACAATACCCTTTACTTTCCTAATTATTTCACCTATTTGTCGTGGTAATATAATGGAAATTTTGCCGGTATTTGAAGGGGAAGTTAAAAATATCTTTATTTCTATCCCTGTAGTTTCCTTTGTCTTTTTAGGTTTGGAAAGTATTTTAGTATTTTATCCTTATCTTAAAAGGAAAAAAAGGGCTGTTAAAACGACCTTTTTAGCTATCAATATTGTAGGGTTATTTTATACTTTAATTTTTATAACTTCCCTTTTAGTTTTAGGAATAGAACAGGTTAAGATATTTAACTGGCCTTTTATACAAGTATTAAAAACTATGAGAGTTGCTGTTATTGAACGGATTGATACCATTTTCTTACATTTCTGGACAGTACAAGTGGTAATAGGAAGTACTATACTATACTTTGCTGGAACCTTTTCTTTAGCTAGTTTTTTTAACAAAAGGTATCATGATATTTGGGGATTAGTGTGCTGGCCAGTGACTTATTTAGCAATTGTTTATCCTAAAAATATTTTAGAGTTAGAAGAAATAACTGGGTTGATGGTAAAGGGATCTACTATTTTTCTCATAGCTTTGCCAATAATTTTAATAATCATTGCTAAAATTAGGGGTGTGGGTAATGAAACTTAATAAAATCTTAGTTATGGTTACGGTATTTTTACTTTTAATAGGTTGTGGAACAGCTCAACAAAGGGTACTAGATGATTTGGAAATAATTTTTGGATTGGGCCTTGAACAAGGAGAAAAAGAGGGGGTATTAAAATTTACTACATTTGGGGTCACCCAAGAAGAAACTGCTAAAGAACCAGTAGTTCAGCATAATGTAGAGGGATATGGTTTTAAAAGTTTTATCCGTAACTGGCAGTACCAAGGCCATAAGACTTTGGCTTTAGGTAAAGTACAGGTAATAGTATTTGGAAAAGAAATAGCTAATAGTGGTTTAGAAAAAGTCATATTAGAACTTCTAGAGCTCCCAGAAATAGATGTAAATACTGTTGTGGCTTATTACGATGGGGATCCTAAGGATATTTTTAGTCTTGATGTAATAGAAGAGCAGAGGGTAGCTATCTATTTAAGAAAATTACTGGAGAAAAACAGTATTAAAAATTCTATACCTAGAGTTGACTTACATACTTTAGTTACTGATCACTTTACAATAGGTAAAACTTCATATTTACCAATTCTTAAAGAGAGCAAGGATAAATCTAAAGCTATAGTGGCAGGATTGGCACTGTTGGATGATGAAGGAAAGGTAAAGGTTACACTCAATGATACAGAAACTTTGTATCTGTTACTATTAAAAGGTCATAGGGTATCATTGTTAATAGATAGTAACGTACTCATAAAAGAAGGTAAAAAGGCTAGGGTATTATTTGAAGTGACAGGAAGTAATGTAAGATTTGATACAAAGTTAGTAAAAGGGAAACCTCAAATTAATGTTAGAATAGATTGTAAAGGTACTTTAAGGAATATAGATGGGCTTCAAGGGGATTACTTTGATGAAGAAGTTTTTGACAAAATCAACAGGGAAATTTCTAAACATTTAACAGTAAAAATGCAAGAACTGATTGATAAATTACAGGAAAATGGTGTTGATCCTGTTGGATTTGGAGAGTTAGTTAGGGTAAGGCATAATAAATATTTCCAAAAAAATACTTGGGAAAAAGATTATCCCCAAATAACAATAACCAATGAAACTAAAATAAAAATCCTTAGAGCTACTAATTTAAGGAAAAAACCATAAAGGATTTTTCCATCCCAAAGCGAATAAATATTATTGCACTTATTTTATTTTGGGATGGAGGAAATTTTTATGAGGGAATTTTACTTTGTAGTTAACCCTGCATCTGCCAATGGGACTACAAAAACGGTGTGGATGGAAATAGGGGAGTATTTAAAGGGAAAAGGCATTGAATACGATTTTGCTTTTACTACTGGACCTAACCATGCAACCCAAATTACCACTGAAGCTATTAAGAAAGGGTATAAGTGGATAGTGGCAGTAGGTGGAGATGGAACAGTCAATGAAGTAATGAACGGATTTTACATTGAAGGACAATTTACCCAAAAGGCTGCCCTTGGAATAATTTCCCGGGGAACAGGTTGTGATTTAATCAGAACTTTAGGTATTCCTAAAGAGTATCAAGGGGCAGTGGAAATTTTACAGGGAAAAAAGACTAGGGAAATCGATTTAATTAAAGTGGAGTACTTAAATTTCTGGGGTGAAAAAGAACAGCGATATTGTATTAACATCTCCGATGTGGGTTTAGGAGGCTATGTGGCTCAAAGGGTAAATCATACATCTAAATCCGCTGGAGGGTTATGGTCTTACTTGAGGGGAACATTGCTCAGTATTTTAAAATATAAAAATCGTCAAGGGAAAGTAATAATAGATGGACAAGAAGTGTATGATGGAAGATTTTCCTTGATAGCTGCTGCCAATGGCAAGTATTTCGGTGGAGGGATGAAATTAGCTCCTATGGCTGAATTAGATGATGGCTATATAAGTACAATTTTATTAGGTAATATGGGTAAAGTTGAGCTATTACTAAATTTAGCAAAGGTATATGATGGTAGTCATTTAACCCATCCTAAGGTTAAGGATTACAAAGCTAAGGAAGTAGTAATTAGTTCTAATGAAAGGTTACCTTTAGAAATAGATGGAGAAAATCCTGGTTTTGGTACAGTAAAGTATTCTATTATAGAAAAAGCTATAAAAGTTATTTGTTAAAAATTTTTTATAAAAAGAAGGAATTTTGAGTTAGATGAAGAATAAATATTAAGAAAATTTAATAATAAATTATTGGGTATAAGTTTTTAGTGAATAACAGCCCTTAAACATTTTATGTTTATTGGCTGTTTATATTTTTTGAGAGGGGGGGGGAAACCTTTAATTTTAAAAAATAGAAGGGAGGAAGATATTTTATATGAGAAAAATATTGGCATTACTAGTAATAGGTGTAATGATCTTTACAATTGTACCTAAACCTTATACTGTAACAGCGGAAGAAGGGGAAGAAAAACTAATAGTTTCTGGGACTTATCAGAAGATAGACATGGAAAAGGGAGAAAATGATTTTTTAGAGGAAGCTTTGGTAGCTAAGAGTTTAGTCCAAAAAGACAATACAGGAATGAATTTAGAGAACTTGTATGTAGCCAATGATGATGAGTACTGGTATATTGGTTTCGAAGGGAAATCTGACTGGGGAATGATGTATGGAATATATATAGATATCGATGGAGTACCGGGTTCTGGAGGACACTTCAATCCATGGGGTAGAAATGTACCAGTAATAGAAGATTATTATCCTGAATTTGCCATTCACGCTTGGTCCCCTGGAGGAACCAAGAAGGTAGAACCGGCTCAGTTTATAACTTGGACAGGTGAAAGCTGGGACTCTAAATCTTTGAAAGAAGTAAATGGGAAAGAAGCTAATGATGTAGAAAGTGGTTTTGTTAAATATGCAATTCCCCACGAAGTATTAGGTAATCCAGATAGTATTAGGGTGTTTCTCTTTATTGCCGGAGGAGATGGCGTACCTCAAGATGTAGTGCCAGGAGATCAACGGATTTCTACTGGTTGGATGAACGAAATAGATTTTCAATTTGACAAGTTTGTGGAAGTAAAAAGGGCAGAAAAACCAGTGGTTGAGCCTCTATATTTATCTATTGAAGGACCAAGGGAATTAAAAATTAACAAATTGAGCCATACCTTTAAAGGAGAGACCAATGGAGAAAGCTTAAAGGTTAATGATGTGGAAATTCCTTTAATAGAAGGAACATTTGAAGTAGAAGTAATGTTGATGGAAGGGGAAAATGAGTTTGTGTTTTTAGCAATTAGGGGAGAAGAGGAAAAAGAGGAAAAAATAACAGTTTGGGTCAATACAGAACCGGTAACTATAGAAATTATTCAACCTATAGAAGAAATTACTACCAGCCAACCATTGATTGAAATCATTGGAAAAACCAATGGAGATCAAGTGTTGATCAATGGACTAGAAGTTCCCCTTAATGAAGATGGAGAATTCCGTTATAATGTTGCCTTAATAGCCGGCGAAAATATTATAACGATCCATGCTTCCAATAGATACGGCTCAGCAGTTAGTCAATTAGTAAAGGTTATATATGAGAAACCTCAGACTAAAATTATTATCGACGGCAATATAGATGAAGCTTATGGTGAACCGGTGGCCATAGATCCTAAGGGAGATATGAAACAACCAGATTTAGATTTGCACCGCTTATTTGTAACCGATGATAGTAACTTCTGGTATATAGGTTTAGATTCATATCTAACAAATTGGGGAGTAACCTATGGAATTTATATTGATACCGACAATGTTAAAGGATCTGGTGGAACTACTGATCCATGGGGAAGAAAAGTAGGGGCTGTGGAAGAACATCTTCCTAACTTTATCCTATACATTTGGAGAAATGGTGATGGTACCATTAATACTCCTCAGCTTTGGAAGTGGAATAATGATAAGTGGGAGATGACTGAGTTAGATTTAGCCGGTGGTGCAAGTTTTTATAGTCCAGAAAATGAGTTTATGGAGTTTGCTATTCCTAAAGTGGTTTTGGGCAATCCAGAATTTATTAACCTCATAGCCTTTACTACTGGAGGAGATGGAATAGCTCAAGATACCACACCATCAGATCCAGCTGTAGAACAGGAAGAGCCTATTTGGGGAGCAATTGAACCCACTATTTTATCGGCCTTTGTTAAGGTGGAAGAAACAGTGGCAGGGGCATTGTCCTTAGTTGTAGAAGCACCTGAAGATGGGTTATTGACTAATAAAAAGCAAATTAGTGTTAAAGGCCAGACAAATGGAGATAGGGTTTATGTAAATGATAGTTTAGTGGAAATAGGGGAAAACGGTAGATTTATTTTCCATTTGACATTAAAAGAAGAAGGAGAACATCAAGTAATTATCAAAGCAGTTAGGGGTGTAGAGGAATTAACAGTTACTAGAAAAATCTTTGCTGATTTCACTCCACCTCTGTTAGAAGTAACAACACCTACTAAGGATATGGAAGTTGATTCTCAAGATTTTACTGTAAAAGGAAAGGTAGAAATAGGAGCAATCCTTTATGTCAATGGTGAGGAAACTGAGTACGATTCTGATGGAAACTTTGAAAAGACCATACGCCTTATTAGTGGGGTTAACCAGGTAATAATTAGGGCAGTAGATAAAGCTGGCAATATAACTGAAAAGACTTTTAAAATCACCTTTAAAGCTGCTACATCAGGTCCTACTACCATCAAAGTTGATGGAATAAATGACTTCCCACCCGATACTGTTGTAGGGACTTCACCGGCAGGAAGTATGTCAGAACCCCATCTAGATCTTCGGAACTTTTATGTAACCGATGATAACCAGTATTGGTATTTTGGTTTTGATGCTTACTTAAAAGGTGATTTCGGGAAGGCTTATGGTATTTATATTGACATCGATGGCAAGAAAGGATCTGGTGGAACTACCGATCCTTGGGGTAGAAAGGTAGCTGCTACTGAAGAACATCTACCTGAATACATTATCTATGTTTGGTATGATTCAAGGGGATTACAAAATGCCCAATTTATCACCTGGACAGGTAATGGCTGGGATTACAAACAGCTTGTGGATATTGGAGGAAAACAAGGGCACAGCGAAAACTTCATTGAATACGGGGTTCCTAAACTGTTATTAAATAATGTCCAATCCTTCAATGTAATTCTCTTTACTGTAGGAGGAGATGGTACAGGACCTCAAGATTCAGCTCCTAAGTGTCCAGCTATAACCTGGAGTGAGCCAAAGTGGAACATTGAAGAGAAAGTTGTTTTAAGTAATTTTGCTAAAGTTGAAGGAAGAGGAGTAGAAAAAATCTTGACATTGTTAGTGGAAAATCCCGCTGAAGACCTTCAAACTGATGTTGATAATATTGAGATAAGAGGTAGAGTTACTGAAGGGGCAAAAGTAACTATAAATGGAATACAAGTTGAGGTCAAGGAAGGAGTATTTAGCCAAAAATATAAACTAGTAAAGGGAGAAAATAACTTTAAGATAACTGCTGTTTTAGATGAACAAAAAATAACTATTACTAGAAAAGTAATCTATGTACCACCTAGGAATATCAATAACTTCCCTAAAGAAGCATTGGTAGCCCAAGATCCAGCCGGTGATATTAATGCACCTAACCTTGATTTAACAACCCTTTATGTTATGGATGACGAACTCTACTGGTATATAGGATTCCATGCACCTGCAGGGGACTGGGGTTTAGCATATGGACTTTACTTTGATGTAGATAATGTATCTGGTAGTGGAGGTACTTCTGATCCTTGGGCAAGGGCAATTAAAACGGTACCGGAACATCATCCGGAATATGTCATCTATGCTTGGCATAACGAAAATCGCCAGTTAGAGCCTGCTAAAATTTATAGCTGGACTGGAGAAAACTGGAGAGAGCGGGATTTAGGAAGTTATAGAGGTGCTAAACAAGAATACAGTGCAGGTTTTGTTAAATACACTATCCCTAAAGCTGCTTTAGGATATGCCAACCAGTTTTATATCAGTTTATTTACAACTGGCGGTGACGGACCTGCCCAAGATACAGTACCCTCTGATCCTAATGTGAAATTTACTGAACCTAAATGGGATGCCAACTATTTCGTAACTTTAAGTAAGTTTGCCTTTGTGGAAGCCAATTATCCTATAGAGCCGCCTAAGTTAGAGATTCTCTCCCCTTCAGATGGTAGTTATGTAAATACTCCAACTATTACTATTAAAGGGGTTACAGAAATAGATGCTAAAATTTTCGTAGGAGAATTAGAGATTAAGGTAGATGAAAATGGAAAATTCCAATTTGACTATACATTAGATGAAGGAGAAAATATTATTACAATAATTGCAAAGGACTCAAGGGGTATTGAAAATCAAGTAGATTTACTAATTTACCTCGATACTGAGCCACCAAAGCTTATATTAAATAAAGATTATGATGGTATGGTGGTAGAGGAAGCTGAATTGATTATAGCTGGTAAAACCAGTTTAGATGCCCAAGTCTTTATCAATGGTGAAAAAGCGAATCTTCAAAGCAATGGAGTCTTTACTTTAACAATACAATTGGAAGAAGGGGAAAATGTAATCGAAATTAAAGCTGTTGATAGGGCAGGAAATGAAAGGGTTAAAACCATTACAGTAACTTACAATCCTCCTAAAGCAAAGAAAAATACTGGATTAATGACTGGTATAGGATTAGGTCTAATTTTTGTCCTAGGTGCTCTAGCCTTTGTCTTTGGAAAGAAATACGGTTATATAGGTAAAAATTAATAGTAAAGGAAGAAGGGCTATCCCTTCTTCCTTCAAACTGAAGACAAACTATAGACAAAGTCATCATCAGCTGTGGTAATTAAACAAAGATACGATTAAGTCGAGGAGATAGATTTAAGAGCTGATTAGAT